>NZ_JAOSIS010000009.1:0-19670 GCF_030586915.1 'Vigna radiata' phytoplasma | reverse complement strand
TTCAGCGATTTTTTTTATTAATTCTTTTTTTAGTCATATAATTATTTCTCCTTTGGGTTGATTTTTTTTGTAAATTACTATGGTCTTGGAAATAAGTACTACAATAAATTTTTGTCATGGTATCACTGAGGTGTTCCCAAACTTTAGACACTTTTTATTTTTTAAAAACTCTTGAAGACTAACTCTTAAGTTAGTCTTTTTTTTATTTCTAAGACTAAAAAAAATAATTTCCTGTCTTTTCTAAAAATATTTTTAGAAAGGAATTGCATGTTGAGACAAGAATTATTTAAAGAATTTTTAAAAAATAAAAAGAATTTAGCAATACGAGATCAATTAATTGAACTTCATCTACCTTTAGTTAAAAAACTAGTTTATCAATTTAAATATTATCCGCGTTGTTTAACCCGCGCCGATTTAGAACAAGAAGGAATTTTAGGCTTAATGAAAGCCCTCGATAATTACATAGATTTAGGTTATGATTTTTTAGCTTATGCGAAACCCCATATTCAGAAAGCGATTTCCGAAGCCATTCGAAAAATGACTAAATCGATTCCTTTAGTTAGTTGGGTAGATCATTATCATTATCCTTTAACATCGCCCTTATTAACACCGCATCAACACTGGTTAAAACAAGGGCATCATGAACTTTTTTTAAAAAAAATGAAGACGACATTAAGTACAAAGGAATTTAAAATTATTCATTTAAGTTTTGGGATTCCTTTAGGCAATATCCATGAAAATTACCAAAACTGTTATACCAACACGGAAATTGCTGAACAACTCAATTTATCTTTAAAACAAGTCGAAAACATGAAAGCGCAAGCGATTCAGAAATTAAAAAAAATATATCGAAAGAGCAGCGATAAATGATGTTAAACAAAGTTCAATTAATCGGCCGTTTGAGCCATGATTTAGAAAAACAATATATTAATAACCATCACGAACAAATCCCCAAAATTGATTTTCAATTAGCTGTTAATCACAAAGAACAAGTCCAATTTATCCCTTGTGTCGCTTTTCGAAAACTAGCGGAAAACATGAGTCAATATTTACATAAAGGTTCCAAAGTATATATCGAAGGGAGTTTATCGATCCAAAAATATCAAAATCACCAAGGCCAAACAAGAACCACGACCAAAGTGATTCTTCAAAATGTCATCTTTTTAGATCATAAACCTTTAGACAATAAACCACAAGATAATTTACCTTTTTAACCATAACCAATTAATAAGGAACTAAAAAATAACTAATCAAGGAGTAAAAAGTGAAAATAAGTTATCCGATTTTATTAACCATTTCTTATTTATTTTTCATTATGAGTAATATAATGATTTTATTTTTTAATTTGGAATTAGGATTAAAATTTAACGCGACCATTAGCATCTTTGCCGATCTTTTCTTTTTAGGTTATTTATGGTGTCCAGATGAAAATTAATTGGATCGGTTGTAAACAAAAACTTTTACCTCAAATCATTCCCCATTTACCCAAACAATTTAAAACTTATTATGAACCTTTTTTAGGGAGTGGGGTTCTTTATTTTTATTTAAAACCCGCCAAAGCAATTTTAAACGATTACGATCCCGACTTAATCACGCTGTAGCGTCAAAGTTTCCAAAATCCTGATCATTTTGTCTGTAAGGTCCAAAAGATAGAAAATTATCTTTACCAACACCATGACCAAACACAACAAAAACAAGCCTTTAAGCATTTATTAAATCAATATAATCAAAATTCCCGAAAAAGCAAAAAAATAACTAGGTCAGCTATCTTTTATGTTTTAAATAAATACGCTTTTCAGGGGATTACACGTTATGATCGCCACAATAATTTAAAATCAACTTTTGGTTATAAACCGAAACAAAAAACGCCCATCATTAATTTAAACCAATTAATCGCCTACCAACATCACTTCCAAAAGAACAAACATGGTTTATATTGTAGGGATTTTCGAAAAATCATCGCTTCTAGTCAACAAGGCGATTTTCTTTTTTGTGATCTGCCTTATTACTATGAAGGGATGAAAGAAAAAAATTTTTACCAAAAACCATTTACTTTTACTGATCACCAACAATTAGCCTTAGAATTGCATCAAGCGACCAAAAGGGGTGTCAAATGGTTATATACCAATTATGCCACACCAGCAATCCTTAATTTATTCCCCAACGCGAACCTCATTAAAATCAAAACCACAACCAACCATTATTTCGCTAATAAAAACAGCAAGCAAGAAATCATTATTAAAAATTATATATAAGTTTAAAAACATAAAAAAATAAAAGGAGATTTTCAAAATGAGTGATGCGTTAACGGAAATTTATCGCGGGACTTATTTTTTACCAAACAAGACTGTTCCCAACAAGAAAAATAACCAAGGAGAACTAATAATGACTAAAAAAGAATTAATTAAAAAAATCGCGGAGGCTCAACAAACCTCCATCACCAAAACGACAGAATTTTACCACACTTTTGAAAAGACTTTAAGCGAAGCCATTACATCTCATGCCGAAGTCATTTTATCACCCCAAATTGGGAAATTTGTTTTAAAAGCGAAAAAAGCCTATTTCGGTAGAAATCCCCAAACAGGCCAAAAAATTAAAATTCCTGCTAAAACGGTAGTTACTTTTAAATTATCTAAAACTATTAAAGACCAAGTGAAAGCGTTAATTTTAAAATAACCCCCTTGTTTTCTTGCGAAAACCTAAGAAAGGCGGCAATCTATGTCCTTAAACAAAAAAATCTATTTAAGTTTGCTGGGTTTATTAAGTTCAGGTTTGTTGATTTTATTCATCTTGGGCATCACTCATTCTCATCAACCAACTAAACCCCCAACCTTAACTAACCAACCATCGCCCCCACGCCAACAAGAGATCGACCATCAAATCAAATTAGAACAAGCCAAAATCCAAGAACTTCACCAACAAGATCAAACCTTAAAAACCCAAATTGATGAAAATGTGAAAACTTTAACCGATATTGTTACCAAAATGAAAACTCTCCAAACCGAATTAACTAACAACCCGCAATTACCTCCAAACATGAAAACCCAAAAACACCAACAATTAACCGAACTAAAAACCCAACAACAAAACCAACAAACCTTAATTGATAATTTAATCGCCCAAAGAAAAGCATTAAACCAAAATCAAAAAGCCAAACAAGAAGAATTAGAAAAATTAGCCCAAGCCAAAGCTCAACTCCAAACCCAAGAAAATCTCCAACAACAAATTTTCCGCTTAAACCAAGCGCTTAATTATGTGGAAGCGAATCAAAAAAGAATTGAAGAGTTAAAAACGCAACCAGAATATCAAAAAAATCAAACGGAGTTAAAAAATTTCCAGGATTTTCAACTGTTCTTAACGGATCAAAAAATCGCTTTTGAAAAACAAAAGCAAAACTTACAAACGCAATTAAATCATTTACAAGAAAATAAACCGCTTCCGCATCTTAAAAAACAAGTAACTTTCAAAGATGTTTATGGGATGGAAACTGAAAAAGAAGAATTAGAAGACTTATTAACTTATTTTCGGACCAACCAATCCTTGATTAACTTCGATCACGTCCGCCCCAAAGGTTATTTACTTTATGGCCCCCCAGGGACAGGAAAAACTTTTTTAATCAAAGCCCTGTGTGGCGAAGCGAACGTCCACTTTATTAATTTAATTCCTGCCAAACTAGATCAAAAATACATTGGGGAAGGCAAAGAAGTTTTAGAAAAAATTTGGCAAGAAGCAGAAAATTATGAGCGTACCATTATCTTTATTGATGAAATTGATGGCTTACCTAATCGCAGTGATCGCAATACTTCTTCGGTGAGCGCCAATATTGTCAATACCCTTTTAGATAAGTTAGATGGCTTTCAGCGCTCAGATAAAAAAATTGTTTTAATGGGAGCCACTAATAATCTTGCGAAAATTGATCCTGCTTTACGTAGTCGTTTTAGTAAAGAAATCTATATTGGCAATTTAAAAGATTCGGAAATTGAAGGTTATCTAAAACATATTATTGTTCCTTATCAAATTAGTTATCATACTTTCTTAGCTTTAAAAGAGATTGCCCAATTATGTCAAGGTAAAAACTTTTCAAATCGGGATTTAACGACAATCGTCGAAGAAGCTTACAAAAAAACCGCTAAATGGCAACAACAAAATCCCCAAACTCATGAAGTGATGTTGCCTTCAGACCTCGAAGAAGTTTTAAATTTGAAATTAAAAATAAAACGGGATGCTCAGCAAGTTAAACAAAGAAGAATAGCATGTGAAAACCAATACGCCCAATGGCGTCAAGGCATCTTACAATATTTAGATAAACCAAAAGACGAAACGAAAATTGAATGTCGCTATACCTTTGATGGTTTAAATGGCATTAACTATTACCAACGTCGCTATGCTCAAATCCAAGCGGATTTGAATGCTATTAATCAACAATTAACTAAAATTAACCAAGAAAATAAAATCTCTCGATTGGAACAAGAAATAACCGCTTTGAACCAAAACCCTAACAAATACCAACAAACCATTAAAGATAAAAATCAAGAAATTATGGATATTAAAGACCGTTTAAAGTCGCTTCAAGCTCATGAAGAAAGTTTAAGAAAAGAATTAAAACTGGTGGAAAATCGTCGGGAACTCCAAAAAGAACCTACTAACTTAGTTTGTTACATCAAAGACCGTCATCCGTTCGACCGTTGGAATAAAGATGGTGATACTTATAACCATACTACTTTAGATGGATTTGATTCCGCTTCTTTCGATGAAGAAGATGACAGTCAATTATATTTATATTTAAGATTTGAAAAACAACAAAATAAAGGTCCAGGTGGCAATTATTTAATCCTTAAATACCAAGGCCCTAAACACTTCTTAGAAGACGATAAGGACTATTATCTTGGCGAGGCTTTTGTTCACAATGATAACTTCAAATTAACCGATTTCCATCTCCACTTCAACCCTGTCCGTAAAACTTTATCCCTTTATCAAGATAAACATCACGCTAAATCAAAAATAATTTCACCATCTTAAATACTCTCATGTAGAGTCTTTTTTATGTTAAAGGAGGCAAAAGTTATGAAAATAAAATCAATCAATCAAAAAAGCTTTAATTTCAGTTTGATTATCTTGATCGGTTATGGGTTTTTAATGCCTCACAGCCTTTACGCTTTACCTCGGCCTCAATTAAAACGTTGTAACGCCTTCAAATATGCTGAAAACAAATTAATTTTAGCCAAAAACCTCGAACCCGAAAAAAATCCCCAAAAGAATTTAGCCCAAAATATTTCCCACAAAATTAAAAAAATCATGAATTCAATCCTTCAAATTACCCATTGGGGAATTGATCTTTTAACTATTATTAATGAAATAATCGATTTAACCGATAACTAAATAAAAATCAAGAAAGTGAGTAATATCATATATGGCTAAAAAAATAATTGAAACTAAAAAAAATCAATCACAAAATAATAATAAAACAAATAAAAACACTAAAAACAATAAATCTACTAAAATAATTATCAAAAGAAAAACTCCAACTCCTAAAATCATTATCGAAACTCAAACTAACAAAGAAAACTGGTTACTTAAAATAATTAAAAATTCCTTTAATATTCTTATTTGGTCTATCCCCTTCTTCTTAATTGGGGGAGGTATTTATTGGATCCTTTTTAAATTCTTTCCTGATCTTTACCACCAAATCAATGCTTTTACAGGCGATGTCGCTATTAAAACTAAATCATTCTACGATAAAACTACGCAACCGATTCGTCAAGTTGTCGAAAATGTTTATAACAAAATAACAGGAAATGATAAAAATCCTCTTTCGCCTAAAGCAAAATTAAGTTGTTATCTTACTACTACTTTAAGTGTTATTGGGATTTGTTTAGGCATCGGGAAAATTGGTAATTGGCTAAAAAAAGGAAAAAAACCCCCTATTAAACAAGGAACGAAAGCGCTCCTACAAAAGCGAGCGAATTCCCTTAGTGGCAAAATTCTCAAAATTGGTAGTAAAGTTTTAGGACTAGTTTCTTTAGTGGCAACTACTTACGAACTTTATCAATTTTATCGTGAAGAAACCAAAATCCCTCATCCGCCTCAACCATTAACCCAACAAATAAAAAATCCCCCAACCCTTAACTTACCAACTAATATGAAAGATGAAAAAACAACGATAACTAATCATGATGAAGTGAAAGAAACAATAACTCCAGCAGAAAAAACTCAAGAAGAAAGTGAAACTGGTAACTTGAACAATCCCTGATCAGGGTTCAGTTGATAAACCGACAACTGAACCTACCTTCCTTCCCCAAGAAAAACTCCAACAAACACCACTCCTTGGTACGGAATTAACCGAAACTAAACAACCCACGGAAACGCAACAATTAACTCCTGAAGAAACGATAAAAGCCAAAAACTTATTAGAAATTCAACTCCAACAAGAAAAAATTAATAGTTTAATTTTAGAAACTCAAAAAGTTACTTTAGAACATGATTTAAACCAAAAACAAGCCGAATTAGAAAACAATCAAAAACTATCTCAAGAAGAAAAACAAGAACTCCAACAAGAAATAAATCATCAAACTAACCAAATCCGTGCGAAAGAAAACGAAATCTTGACCCAAGATCAAAAGATTAATCAATTAGAAACTGATCTTCACCAAGAAAAAACGATCAACACCGAAAAAGAAACCCAAATTAATCAATTAATCAAGCAAATCAACGCCCAAAACCAAATGACTGAACAACTCCAAAACCAACTCCAAGAACAAAAATCCTTAATCGAAGCCAAAAATCAAGAATTAATCACTAATCAAGCTTTATCGGAACAAGCCAAACAAGCACTTCAAAAGGAAATTAACCAATTAACTACTAATTTTCAGCAAAAAGAACAAGCCTATCAAGCCACTATCCGTCAACAAGAACAAGAAATTGCCCAATTAAACCAAACCATCAACACCCAAGCCGAAGAAATTAACCGTTTAAGCGCGGAATTAGAACAACAAATTGATAAATGGGTTCAACAAGGCCTACATATTCAAGCGCTCGAAGGCACTATTAAAACTTTAGAAAACGCTTCTGGCAAATATATCGAAGAAAACGCTGAACTCCGTCATGAAATCAATAAACTTAAAGAACAAATTAAAGAGGAACAAAAAGCCCATGAAGCCACTAAAGTAGAATTAAAAAAACGAAGTGATAAATTAACCCGAAAAAAAACAGAATACAAAAAAATTGAAGATACCATAGACAGACAAAAAACCTGGAAAGGTTCCATTCAACCCTTTACTAATAAAATTAAAGACGACGTAAACAAACGAGTTGATAAAGTAACTTCTTGGTTCTCAAAATGGTTTTAATTAAATTCCAAAGGCAAATGTGTTAGAATGTTGATATGTTATAAATTATCCGAAAGGAATTAATCATGTTTATTATTATTAAAAAAATCATTAAATGGGTTTTAATCGTATTAGGATTATTATCATGTTTATTAATCGGTTTTTTGGTTTTAACCGAAATGAACATCATTAAATTACCGAAAGCAGAAATACCTATTTTAAATGAAACTAAAGCTGATATTAAAGATGAATGGGAAGAAACTGATTACCGCGGAAAAACTCAATCAATGATTAAAATTCAATACACTTTTGATGGCCTTAACGGGGCGGGTTATTATCAACAACAACTCGCTAACAAAGCAAATATCGGAGCTTTTGAATTAATGAAAATTCAAGATCGCTTCAAAACCCAAAAAGAACCCACTAACTTAGTTTGTTACATCAAAGACCGTCATCCGTTCGACCGCTGGAATAAAGATGGTGATACTTATAACCATACCACTTTAAATGGATTCGAAACCGCTTCTTTCGATGAAGAAGATGACAGTCAATTATATTTATATGTAAAATTTGAAAAACAACAAAATAAAGGTCCAGGTGGCAATTATTTAATCCTTAAATACCAAGGCCCTAAACACTTCTTAGAAGACGATAAGGACTATTATCTTGGCGAGGCTTTTGTTCACGATGATAACTTCGAATTAACCGATTTCCATCTCCACTTCAATCCTGTCCGTAAAACTTTATCCCTTTATCAAGATAAACATCACACTGTATCTCAAAACAATAATAATTAAAAAAATAATAAGCCTATGTATAAAATATAATTATGAAAAAAACAAATAGAAAAATTTTACTAATAATTAATTTAATAATTTTAATATTAGGTTTAACTAAAGGTTTTCATAAACCTTTTTATTCTTTATATTTATTTACACGACAAACTATTTTATTAACCAATATTTATTTTGTTATTTTATATTTACCTGTAAAATCTAAAATAAAAAAAAATTTAAGTTTTATTTGTTTAATTGATTGTTTATTACTTTTGTTTTACAATTTTAAAATAGAAAATAAACATCTTTATCATCAAAGAAATTCTTTTGAAATTTTAGTTGCTCATTTAGAACATATATTTTTACCTTTAATATTTTCATATTATTACTTTTTTTTAAATAAAACATCGTTAAAATTAAAACATTTTTATATTGGGTTGATTCATCCTTTTTTATATTGGATATTATGTGTTATTTGGCGCAAATCCCCTTATCAAATTATAGATTTAAATATAAGTTTAAGTAATTTATTATTTTATGGCTTAATTTTGTCATTAATATCTATTGTTTCTTTAATATTAATTAAAATCAAAAATAAAATTATAAAAAAATAATTTAATAATAAACATTTACTATTTTAATTAAAAAACCCTTTTCAGGGTCTTTTTTATTTAACAACACAAACCCTCGGAAAGGAAATAAAAACCTATGTTCATTAATAAAATCTTACCAATTTTACCAAATAATCTCCTTTTATTTATCATTACCTTATTGTTGTTATTTCCGCTAACCACCATTTGTTATACCGTTAAGTTCTATCTTTTTACCGTTAAATTAAGTATCCGCCATCTCTCAAAAGGAATCATGGTCCAATTTTACCAATATTTAACCACCAAACAACCGAATCATCATGTGGCATCTTTTTAATCCTTGGTTAACCAAGATAAACCATCTGCTTCAGCGAATAAGTAGTTCTTTCTTAACTTACCAAAATCAATGGTTAAATTTAGGTTTATTCACGATTATTTTATTATTTCTTCCTCATCTTTTATGTCTAATCGATTTTCTTTTTAAATCTCTTTATCACCTTTTGTGTTTCTTTTATTATTTAGGAAAATATCTGTTATTATTATTGAAAAAAATTTTTAAGAAAGAATAATTATGATGCGCATCAAAAACTTAAATCAACGGACCAAATTATGGTACCAACATCGTAAAAAATATATTAACGCTTCCGAAATTGCCTCCATTACTGGATTAGATCCTTTTCGTTCCATGGAACAGTTAGTCCATGATAAACTCTTTGGCGCCCCTTTTACCGCTAATCAATATACTCTCCATGGGCAAAAAATGGAACCGATCGCCAGAGCATTTTTTAGCCAAAAAACTAATTTACCTTTTGAAGATGCTATCTTTGTCGATGATCAAGTTCGCCTTTTTTCCGCTTCTTTAGATGGCTACAACGAACAACATCAAGCGGTTTTAGAAATTAAATGTCCTTTTGTGAATGAAAACCAAGCAGTTTCTAGCACTTGGACTAGTTTTTTAAGCAATCCCCAGTTAGAAAATATCCCTAAATATTACTGGGCCCAAGTCCAACGCCAACTTTTTTGTTCCCAAGCAAAATTCGCTTACTTTTTAGTTTATTTTCAGGACATTCATTATTATGTGGTGCGGATTTATCAAGAGCAAACTTTTATCATGAAAATGATTCAAGATAGTGAAAAATACTTAGCTCTTTTAAACAAAGCCAAACAAGAATTAGCTCAAACCACTTATTTAAAACAATTAAGTAAAATCAAATAATTAATTAATATTTTGAGACCTTCATCCAGAAGGTCTTTTTTTATGCCTAAAATTGACTTTAAAGGAGAAACTATAATGAAATTAATTGTTTTTGAAGGCTTAGATGGGAGTGGGAAAACAACACTGATTCAGACGCTTTATCACCAATTGGTTCCCTTTCCCAAAGTTTATCAAGGATTAGGCAGTAGCACGATTGGTAAGGAAATACGCGATTTATTTTTAAATTTTCCCCAAGTAGATTATCTGACCCGTTTTTATTGAAGTTTGGCCAATATGGCTCAAATCCAAGCGGAATTATTTAACAACAACTCATTAATTATCTGCGATCGTTAGTTACCTTCTACTTATGCTTACCAATTATTTCCTTTTTCTCAAGAAAAGCAACAACTTTTATTGTTAAAAAAGATCTTTAAGCTGAATCATGAAACTATCTTAAGCAAACCTGATTTATTAATTTATTTAGATATTGATCCTAGCAGGGGTTTAAAAAGAAAACAAAGCCAATCTCATCATCAAAGTGATTTCATCGAACAAAAACCGTTAACTTATTTTCAAACCGTTCGCCAAGGATACCAACATTATCTCACTCATTATACTAGGGGTATGAAGAAATTAATCTTAAACGGAAATGATCCCATGCCAGCAAATATCAAAAAAATTATGAAATATTTAGGAGCAATCAAATAATGGCTATTATCGTTAATAAAAAATGTCAAAATGGTAATTTATATATCTATTATAGCAACGGCAAAATTAAAACCATCCGACCTGATGGCACTGTCACTTGGAAAACCAAAAAAATTAACTTTCGACTCGCACAAAAGAGTCTTTTTTTTATTGAGAAAGGGGAAAAATAAATGAAAGCATTAACTAATTTAGCTTTTGAACAGATTAAAGTTTTTAAGCCGCAATCTTTATGTGTTCAAATCACAAAATTGATTATTTACCCTACTCTTTTCCACCATCCTTTTCACGAATATATGATCCAACATCATCATTTCTTAAATCAATATTTCATCAATCACCACTACAACTCCCAAAGTCAAAAAGTAATTCGCGGTAAAATCAATGAATATCTTATTTTATTCTATTTTCAAAACCAAGGAATCATTCATTTATATCCTCAAGCTTATTTATTCTTTATCCCTGATATTAAATTTGATTTAGTGTTATTTACGAAAACCAAACGAATTATCGCGTTTAATTTTAAAACTTGTTTACGGGACCGTTATAAACAAGCCGTAGTCGAAGCCCAACAACTCAAAAAACTCGATACGCGTTTTGAATTTTATTTATTAACTAATAACGCAATTGAAACCCAAAGATTAAACAAGAAAATTAACCAAGGGAAAATCCTCGGGATTAATCAAGTTATTGACTTATTTTCTCCGCGCGCTAACCACTTCTTACACACTTTAAGGATAAACCAATTTATTCCTTTTCCCGATATTAATATCATTAAAAAAGCCCAAAGGAGTTAAGTGGCCATGTTAACCAATGAACAAAAAGCCCTAAAACAAATTATCACCTATCTAAACCAAAACAAAAAGGAACAATTAGAGTTTTATTTTGACCTAATTGATCCGCAATGGTTTTGCGAGCCCCAACATCGTCAAATCTTTCAAGCCTTAAAATATTTGACTTTAGAAAAAACCTCTCTCCCCCCCGTGGATCAAAGCCCATCCTCCGCTGCGCTCATTTCCCAATTACTAACTTATCTCCAAACCCATTTTCCTCAAGATCATTTTACTAACACATCTTTAGCTTTTTTAAATGATGATCTTTTTGAAGAAAATAACTTAGATTGCTTAACTAACTTAAAACATACTTATACCCAAGAAAAACTCTTCCAACAACTCTTAAAAATAATTAAACCTACTTTTGATCATCCCGATCCTTATCATCGCCATCTCTATTCCCAAGAAATTTTCGCTAAATTAAGAAAATTTATGGCTTGGATTCCCCACCAGTCCGACCAAACCTTATTCACAATCCCCCAAATGGCTACTGTTCATCCTGAATTTTTTAAAACTGATCGTCAAGCCCAAGAAACGATCCGCGCCGAATATTATCGTTTATCCGAAAACTTCCGTGGTTTAAATCAAACCACTAACGGCTTTAAAAAAGGCCAAGTGATTACGATTGGCGGTTATACGGGTTTAGGGAAAACTAGTTTTGTTTACCATCTGCTCTTAGATATTTCCCAAACTAAGTGGCAAGAAACAACTCATTATCCCTATATCTTAGTCTTTTCTTATGAAATGACTTTAGCGGAAAATTTAAGTCGCTTCTTAGCGAACTTAACCCAAATCCCCCTCGAAGTTATTTTCACCAAAAACTGGGAAGAGACAGGAATTTCCCCTGCCCTTTACACGGAAAGGATGAGAATAGCCAAACCCTTCTTGAACAATCTGAAGATTACTTTTAGCTATGATCCTACCAAAAACATTGATTATGTTTTAGATTTAGTTTATCGGCGCCATTTAGAACAACAAATAGAGATTGTGGTGATTGATCATCTCCAAATTACCAAAGCCACTCATCATTTAGAAAATGATCGGCTGGCCATTGACGAAATTATGACGAAATTAAAAAAACTGGCTGTGGAATTAAAGATCGTCGTTATTATTCTCTCCCAATTTTCCCGCGATACTTATCATAATTATTCAGGAAAATCACCTGCGATTACCGCTTTAAAAGGGAGTGGCGGCATTGAAACCAATTCTGATCTGGTCTTAATGATGGCGGAATTCCAACCGAAATTAAGTAAAACCCGCGAAAAGCCTTTTAATATTTATAATTGTGATTGCCAACAATTATATGCCACAGCACGTGGTCATGAATCCCAAAAAATCATTGAATTAGCCATTAAAAAGAATCGGAGTGGGGCCAAAAAAGACTTGCTTTATCATTTTGAAATGACTACCCAAACCTTTCAAGAAATCGGTTATGTTTCACCTTATGCCGAAGATGATGATGAAGATGATTAAAAGGAGGAAAAGATTAAAAATCCAGAGAAAATTAATGTTTTTGACGTTGTTCATTATTTACTCAAACATTTTGAGGCTAATAACTCCATTCCCAACCATTATATTTGTGAAGGCAATCCTGGTAACGAAATAAATCCAGAAACTCAAGAATTTATGAAAAAAATTCTTAATGATTATATTAATTTAAGTTCTTATCATTTGAGTGTAAATATCCACAATGAACTCCCTTGGAAAATCGCTTATAATTCCTGAAAAAAATGGAAAAATAATCTTATCACTCATCAATCTTTAAAAGACTTTTTTGCTCAAGAACCAAAGAAAGAAAAATAATAATGAATTTACCCATTTCCAGAGCCACTTTTAAGGGGCTTTTTTTGTTTTTAAACAACGATATATATATGATGAGGAGCCAAATCCATGAATTATCAAGAACAAATAAAACGCATCAAAAACCACTTTCCAATGATTGTTTTGTTAAAAAAATTAAAAATTTTACCTCAAAACTTTAATATTAACCACCGTTTCCCTTGTCCCCTTCATCAAGGCCAAAATCCCACTTGTTGCCATTTCACTTCCACTAACAAAATTCATTGTTGGAAATGCGGGAAAGATTATGATATTGTTGATGTTTATCTGGCTATCCGTCAAATTAAATCCTTTCATGAAGCGATTCAAAGAATAGAAAGATTTATGAATTCTCGCGAATTTAAAACCTTAATCCACCAAGAAAAAGCAATAACGAAAACCACTCCTAATCCTTGGCAACAACCATCTCATCCTCTAAAACCCAAACAACCAATTGACGAACAAAAAATTAATAACAAAAAGCAACAATTATTTAAAGAAATTTCGCCTTTATTCAACCAAATTCGTGATTATTATCATTATTTGTTAACTGCCAATCGCAATAACGAAAGTCAACCAGGATTAACTTATTTAACTCAAAAACGAAAATTAACTCTAGAAACTATTAAAGAATTTAAACTAGGTTATGCCCCGTTATCTGATAAACCCTTATCTTTTCGCTTCCTCAATTACTGTCAAAAGCAAAAGATTAATCTGGATCAATTATTAGAATATGGTTTGATCAAAGCCAAAACTAGTCGCCAAGGGAAAAAATATGTTCACGATACTTTTCATGGTTCGATCATTATCCCCATTGAAAATGGTTATCAGCAAACCTTTCATTTTTATCAAAACCATTTCCGTGAAGTTTCTTACTTTCAACCCAAATATCAAGCTTTAACTAATTTTAGTCAAACTCCCACTTTTCATTTCAGTTATCGGTTTTTCGCAGCGTTACCATATATTAAAAAAACGAAAATCCTCATAATTCATGAAGGTTTTTTTGATGTAATAAGTTGTTGGCAAAACAATATTAAAAACGTGGTTGGTCTCATTTGTGTCGCCCAATTACTTTCTCAATCCCAACTAGAAATTATTAAAAAAGAAAAGATTAAAGTGATTATCGCCTTAGATAATGACGAAACAGGCCAAAAACGGAGTGAAGTTTTTGGCGAACAATTAACTTCCCAACAAATTCCTTATGAAATCCGAAGAATTTTACCCCCTTACGACCGAACTTGTAAAGATGTTGATGATTTATTACGCCAATATGGTAAGGCAGTTTATCAAAAATGTTTTTTAGATCCTTACCTCACTTATGAAAAGGCGAAAAAGAATAACCTAACCGATTTAGCGATTCGTTATTTTGGCGAAGACCGTGTCATTGTTAAAAATTAAATTATTAGGTGAAACTAGGTCAAAAAAAGAAGGCGCTATAACTGTTTGTCAAGAAACTAGCTTATATTACTTAAAAAAATTAAATTAGTAGTAAAAAATTTAAACCCCAAGGAGACAAAAGATGAAAAATAACACCCATCAAGAAATTAGCATGGGGGGGAGAAATAACCAAACCACTCCCAATGATTTAATCCCCGTTAAAAACTTGTTAATCAGCTTAAAAACCGATTTAATTAATCTCACCATTGTTGCCCATTCCAAAAAGAAAAATACTTATCAAGAGGCGAATTATCGTCCTAAAAATCAAACCCTTTTTGTGGATTCCCGCATATTAGAAGAAATTAAACAATTAAAAATTGCCTTAATTAAAGATAATTTATCTGCTAGTAATAGTAAACTATTACTTACGGATTTAACCCCGCTTAAAAGCCATAATAACCGCCTTCAAAACCACTATCCTCTTTTCCAAATCAATTATCAAAATGAAAAGAAAAATCAGATCAAAAAATTAATTGGGAAAATCGATGTTTCTAAATTAGTAACTTTACAATTATATCCGCTAGCTCCAAATAAGTTAGATAAATATCATAAACCTATCAAAACTAACTATAAGAAAGGTTTAAATATTATTTATTATCGTCAAGAAGATTTAAAATTTATCCAATCTTTTTTGACTAAAGCTCCACAAGGTTATCGGGTGAAAAAGTTACGTTCTGGTTATTTATCAAATTTAAATAAAAAAGAATTAAAAACGAATAAATAGTTTATAAAATTACCATTTTATTACCATTAGGTTACCATCTTGTTACCACTTGGTTACCATCTTGTTACCACTTGGTTACCATCTTGTTACCATATCACTTTACATATGTTCTTTTTAACAACAAGCTTCTCAAAGGAATGATACTTTATATTTTATATCGATAATGATAATGATACTCGATATTTGATATTATCGCATCATCATTCTTAATCATTATTGTTATCGATATCATAAAATCCTTGCGTAAGAAAATAATTTGGTTCTTTTAATTATATTAATTTTAAATTTATTTAAATTTTTAAAAAATGGCCTAACCAAAGTTAGTGTGTTTGTATATTGACTAAAATAGTGATAAAACGCTATTTATTAAAATTATAAAATCTTTACATATAACAATTAAAGTAAATGATGATTTAATACAAGAAATCAAATGAATATAAGCGGTTTTGTTTAGATGATTAATATTAGTGGGAATATTTTTATCTCTTAAGCCATAAAACCTATACTTTTTAAACCATATAAAATATAAAGGAATTAAAAAATTAACAAAAATCCCATATAAACTCCAAAAAAATAATACTATTTCAATAAATTTAATAAAATTATTCATGATCAATTAACTCCTTTTATTAAAATTTTACATAGAATAAATAACGATTAGGAATTGTTTTTGTACTAGACAAAAACATAATTATTTATTTTATTATTATAAATATATTTAATAAAAAAGCAATTTTGATTGTTCATAAATAATCATTTATTTAGTTTGATTAATTAATCTTATTCTGAAGTTGAGATTTTTTTCTTGATAATTTTGTAAATAATGAAGGGGACTTTGATAATTAAGTTTCTTGATAGGCCATTTGTGATTATAAAAACTTTTAAAAGTTTGAATTTTTTTTATTATTTCCCCAAAAGAATAGTGATACCAATCTCCATAACGACTTTTAAACCACCCTTTTAAATTACTAAACCAGGATTCGATCGGGGCATTATCATTGGGACAACCAGGGCGGGACATACTAATTAAAAAGCCTTTTTGTTGTAAAGTTTGTTGCCAAAGGCGACTACTATAACTACCACCCCGATCCGAATGAATAATACAAGGTTTAGTTAGCGAAGGTAAAACTTTAAAAGTCGCTTTAATTAATTTTAAATTAGGTTTTAAACTAGTTTTTAAACTTAAAATCTCTTGATGATAACCATCTAAAATAACTGAAACCCATAATAATCCTTGGGTTGTTGGGAAACAAGTTAAATCGGTATAAAGTTTGGTCAAAGGTTGATCGGTAACAAAATGGTTTTTGATTAAATTAGGTTGATAAGCGACATGTTGGTGAAAAATTTGGTTTTTCATATGCGGACGTCGCCATTTCATTAACCAATTATTAGTTTTCATAATTTTTAAAATTATTTTATGATTGACAATTTCTTGAAAAAATTCTCGATATAAAACCGTAATTTTGCGATAACCACAAGCATAATAATACTTTTGACATAATAACCCCACTCTTTTGGTAATTAATTGGTAATGATGTTGACGTTTTTGTTGAGCTTTTTGACTTTTCCACCAATAATAATAAAGATGCCTTTTGATTTTTAAAAGGTTCAAAATCTGGGTAATCGTTAAAGTTTGGCGGTAAACTTTGACTAAAGGTAATATTGTTTTTGATAAATCGGGGCGTTGATAAAGAATGACTGTTTGTAATAATTCAATTTGTTTCGGGATTAACATGTGCAACTGTTTCCTTTTATTTAAGATAGCACCTTTTTACTATTCTTATGACAAATAAATTAGTTAAAAGAAAAAAAATAATTTATTTTAGAGGCGATTTTTTTCTTTTTTTTGGTTAACTAATAAGTGAGGAGGTAAAATAATTTTGGTTTTTGTCTTGAGTAAAACTTTTATTGGACATTTAACTTTCTACAAATGGCGCAGTTCCAAAAAGTTTGGTTCACGAGAAAAGCTGAGATATTTCCCACTTAAATAGCGATCAAGATGATTATTAATATTCTTAAAAGTTGTCACAAAATATGGGTTCAGTGCGTTAACCCCGCTTAAAAGCCATAATAACCGCCTTCAAAACCACTATCCCCTTTTCCAAATCAATTATCAAAATGAAAAGAAAAATCAGATCAAAAAATTAATTGGGAAAATTGATGTTTCTAAATTAGTAACTTTACAATTATATCCGCTAGATCCAAATAAGTTAGATAAATATCATAAACCTATCAAAACTAACTATAAGAAAGGTTTAAATATTATTTATTATCGTCAAGAAGATTTAAATTTTATCCAATCTTTTTTAACTAAAGCTCCACAAGGTTATCGAGTGAAAAAGTTACGTCCTGATTATAAAAGATATTTAAAAAAAGAAAAATCATAAAATTAACTCATCGTTTTATCATCATTCACTCATCATTCACTCATCATTCACTCATCATTTGCCTTTTAAAATAACCTAGTTCAACATTAACTCCTCGAAGGAGTGATACTTTATATTTTATATCGATAATGATAATGATAATCGATATTTGATATTATCGAGATATCATTCTTAATCATTATCGTTATCGATATCATAAAATTGCTTTTGGAAAACAACAATTTTGTTTTTAATTTATTTCAATCATTAAATTAACTTTAATTTTTAAGTTAATAGCCTTACCAAGGATTGTAGATAGATGTATATAAGGTAATTGTGTTTTTAATTTATTTAATCCTCAATTTAATTTTGATTTTGAGTTAATAATTTTCAGGATTGCTATTTTGTATTAAAAAAAGATAAATAAACTGAAGCGCTTAAAAAAAATCTTTCCGAGTTATAATAGGAAATATATTTTAAAAATAATTGATAAAGATAATTGGTCTTAAGATGCAAAAATTAAAACAAAAAATCGAATTATTACAAAAAATGATGGAAAAAATTAAAAAAATTGATAAAAAGATGGTTTTTTATTTGGTTAACCAATTCCAACAAACTCTCAATTTAACCACCATTTTACAAACCATCCGCATTAACCGAAGTACTTATTATTATTGGTTAAAAGTCCAAAATAAACTAAAGGAAAAAGAAGAAAAATATTTGTTACAACAAAAACGGATTAAAACTTTATGTTTAAACTATCAATATTTTTATGGACATCGCAAAATCACCGATTTATATCAAAAAACTTTTAACGAGAAAATTAGTAAGAAAAAAGTTTATATCATTATGAAAAAAAATGACATTCGGTGTCGGTTGAGAATAAAAAAAATTTTTACTTATTGTAATTTAAAAAATAATCTTCAAATTATTCCTAATTTAATCAATCAAGATTTTATGACTACTAAACCGCTCCAAAAACTTTTTACAGATATTACTTATTTTAAAACAAAGCAAGGATTTCTTTATTTTTCTTGTATTATTGATGCTTTTAATAACCAAATAATCGCTTCACATGTTTCTAACCAACAAAATCAAGATTTAGTTTTAAAGACAATTAAAAAACTCCCCCAATTAAAAGCCCCTTGTATCATGCATTCCGATCAAGGAATGGTTTATCAAACCAAAAAAATCCAACAAACTTTAAGAAAAAAAGGGTTTTTAATCAGTATGTCGCGAAAAGCTAACCCTCGCGATAATGCTGTAATTGAAAACTTTTTTGGTCAAATGAAAACGATTTTACAATATCAACAGCCTTTTTTATTAGAAAAATCCCCTAATAGCATGAAAAAAATAATTAATCATTTCCCCCGATTTTGGAATACGCAGTGGATTTTAAAGAAATTAAACTATGCTACGCCAATCCAATATGCGCAAAATCGCAGCTAATTTTTGAACGGCCTTAAGCTAACCTGAAAAAGGTTACTTTAGTGCGCTTTTTTTTAAAGAAAAAAGTTAAACTGATAGCAAATATCATTTTCTTTCATTTTGTTATCAGGTTTTTCTCTTTTTTTAGTTAACTATATAGTGAGGATGATAAAATATAAAAAAATATCTTTTGAAACAAAAGAATTATCAAAAAAAAGTTTAGACACTTTTTTTAATTTCATAAAATATTTCTTTGGTTTGAAAAGATAGGAAATTATGAACTTATTTTTTAGTCTTCAAGCATAATTTTTAAATCAAAAGTTGTCTAAAAAAACGGAACAGTTCACACTCATTAAAATGGATTGATTATTAATGTGAAGAGATTGTTTTTTGAGCTCATATGAGTGTCATTCCTCTGATTAATTGACTTTTCTTCAACATGATTTATTTATTCTTTCGAAAAATCTTGATTG
>NZ_JAOSIS010000008.1:0-20508 GCF_030586915.1 'Vigna radiata' phytoplasma | reverse complement strand
CCTTACAAGCAGAAGGTCGGGGGTTCGATCCCCTCATTCTCTACCAAAACCGGAAACTTAAGAAGTAAATTTTTAAGATTTTTAGGTAATTATAAGTTTTTAGGTAATTATAAGTGTTATTTAAGCCTATGTAGCTCAGTTGGTAGAGCATCTGACTGTTAATCAGAATGTCCTAGGTTCGATCCCTAGCATAGGCGCCATTTTAAATTTTTAATATTTTATTTTCAAAAGTAGTTTGTGATGTTTGTCGCATTTATTTTAGAAAAAAAGGGGATTTTCATGACTTTAAAAGTGTTTGAAACTACTTTTGAAAATAATTTACTTATTATAGAAGTTAATAAATTAGCTAAACAAGCTAATAGCTCTATTTTAGTGCGTTATAAAGATACTGTTTTATTAAGTGTTTTGGTTATTGGTGATAATGAAGTTTCTTTAGATTATTTACCTTTGATGATTTTTTATCAAGAAAAATTTTATGCAGCAGGAAAAATACCAGGAAATTTTTCTAAAAGAGAAGGTAAACCTTCTGATGCAGGTATATTGAATGCTCGTTTGATAGATAGAACATTAAGACCATTATTTATTAAGAATTTTAATAAAGAAATTCAAATTGTAAATACTATTTTAAGTAATGATGATAGTTGTAATAATGAAATTTTTGCTATTTTAGGTAGTTCTTTAGCATCTTTAATTTCTGACGCTCCTTTTGATAAAGCTGTTGCAGCAGTATGTGTAGGTCGAATTAATAATAAATTCATTATTAATCCTGATCCTCAACAAAAAAATATTTCTGATTTATGGTTATTATTAAGTGGTACTGAAGATAAATTAAATATGATAGAAATTAGTTCCAAAGAAATTTCAGAAAAAGATTTAATATCAGCTATGTTATTTGGTCATGAATTTATTAAACAATTATGTAGTTTCCAGGAAGAAATTAAAAGAAAATTAAATATTGTTAAAAATATTCATTCAATAAATAATTATAATATTGATTTGTTTAATAAATTTAAATTTAAATATTTTGATATTTTTAAAAATAATTTTAAAAAATTAATTAATAAAAAATTTGTTAAAAAGATTTTTTCGGATGAAATTAATAATATTAAACATATTATTTGGGAAAAATTTATAGAAGATAAAGAATTTGTAATTAATATACCCAAAGATTTTATTGTTGTTTGTGAACATCAATATAAATTGGAAAAAACAAAAGAACAATTTACACATATGTTTAATGATTTATTCACAGATATAATGAGAGAAATTGTTTTAAAAGAAAAAAAAAGAATTGACGGTCGAACTTTAAACGAAATTCGTGTTATTCAAACTGAAGTAGGAGTTTTGCCGCGTACTCACGGATCAGCTCTTTTTTCTAGAGGTGAAACTCAAAGTTTAGCGGTGGTTACTATTGGTGCTTTAAGTGAATGTAAATTAATAGATGATCTTAGCGAAGAAGAAAAAGAATCTTTTATTGTTCATTATAATTCTCCACCTTTTGCTGTAGGTTCGATTGGTAAATATATGATGCCTTCTAGAAGAGAAATTGGTCATGGAATGTTAACTAAAAAAGCTTTATCTAATGTACTTCCTATTGAAAAAGATTTTCCATATACTATTAGGGTAGTATCGGAAATTTTAGAATCTAACGGTTCATCTTCTCAGGCAACTATTTGTGCAGCTTCTATGGCTTTGATGGATGCAGGAGTACCTTTATTACGACCTGTAGCGGGTTTAGCAATGGGATTATTTTTTGAAAACGAAGATAATTATGCTATTTTAAGTGATATTCAAGGTTTAGAAGATCAAAAAGGTGATATGGATTTCAAAATCGCCGGTACTATTAAAGGTATTACAGCTGCACAAATGGATATTAAAATAGAAGGTATTAGTTTTAATATTTTACAAGAAGTTTTGGAAAAGTCTCGTTTAGGCAGAATAGAAATTTTAGAAAAGATGAACAATACTATTCAAAAACCTCGAGAACATATGTCTGTTTATGTTCCAAAGGTGAAGATGATTAATATTCCTGTAGATAAAATTCGTGATATTATCGGTGCTGGTGGTAAAATTATTAATCAAATCATTGAGACTTATGATAATGTTAAAATAGATATTCAACAAAACGGTAATATTTTTATTATGCATAATAATGAAAGTATTGTTAATAAAGTATCTAATTATATTTTGAATTTAGTAGATGAAATAAAAATAGGTAAAGTGTATGAAGTTACTGTTATAAAAATTTTGTATGATAAAAAAAGTGGTCATTCTTTTGCTGCTATAGTTCAGATTTTTCCTGGGATCGAAGGATTTATTCATATTAGTAAATTATCTAATTCGAAAGTTGAATGTGTTGAAGATGTTATTTCGATAGGACAAAAAGTTTTAGCTAAATGTATTTGTATTAATGAAAAAGGTAAAATAGATTTATCTTTGATTTTGGAAAAATAATTATTTAAATTAATATTTAATTTTAAAAAAAATTTGTTAAAATAATCGATGATAAGAATAATGGAAGGTGATCGAAGTTAGATATTTTTTTGAAATTAAAAATTTCTAATTTAGGAAAGTCCATGTTAGCACATAGGGCGCCAAAGAGGCCTAATTATCTTGTCAATTGACCAATGACCAGTGCGATAAACACCGAAAGGGTAAGAACGGTTCCGGAATGGAAACACTCAGGAATTACAGCAGTTCTTAAAAGCGGATTGCGACGAAGTAGCTAGTCAAAACGATCTCGCCACCGAATGGTTCCATGGATAAGCCTGCAATGGCCTAAGAAGAACAAGTAGATGTAATTAACAAACCTGTTCGTAAGCTACTATAAATGAACAGTCCAGGACCTATCAATTTGGTATGTGGATTAGATAGTTTATCAATTTAAATCTGGAATCTCACCATTTTAAAATGGTTACTTCACCTAAAGAACCAAGGTAGATATTTAGAGCAACTTGGAGAATCCTAAAACCAAATAATTAAATTTATAAATCAGGAAATAAAAGCCCTGATGGGTAAGGATAAAGAATCTTCTTAGTAGTCGTAAGAGTAAACCTAGATTTGGAATAATCTAGACAATCGTCTTACCAAGAAGAGAGATAACGACTCTCATAGGGCGAAGGAAGAAAGTAATTTATTGTTTATTCATTGAGACCGCAGAAGGGATAGGCAATACCTATGAACGATTTTGAGTCATTAAAATCAAGGCTTCTACGGACCATGAATGAGATTCATGACCAGTCTTTAAAATAATACCCATTAAAACAAGAACTCAAATGGGGGGATGAACAACTTAATTAATTCACACCTCGCGTTCAACCAAGTGGCCACCAATAAGGGGGCAGGAACACCGGGAATCGACGAGAGAATAATAGATGATATGGACTTAAATAAACTAAAGAAATATCACCAAAAATACGTTCACAACCAATATAACCCAAAACCGGTTAAAAGAGTTCACATTCCGAAGGGGAAGGGTAAAACCAGACCACTCGGTATCCCAACCATGCACGATAGAATTATCCAGAAAGCCCTGGAACAGTTACTAACTCCCTACTTTGAGAATATCTTTTCGGAATGGAGCTTTGGATTTAGGCCTAAGAAATATGGGCTGGATGCTGTTAAGCGGATAGAACAGAGATTCAAAGGCATTGACTACCTGATTAAGATTGACATTGAAGGTTTCTTCGACATCATTGACCATGACATTCTCCAAAAGATGCTACACAAGTACATCCGCAAGGAGAAAGTGCTTAAGACCATCCAAGGATGGCTGAAAGCAGATTTCATGGATAAAGGATGGCAATATAAAACTACTTCAGGTTCTCCACAAGGTGGAATCATCTCCCCTCTACTAGCTAATATCTATCTAGATTATCTGGACAAGAAATTAGGGTTACTAGTTAAAGAAGGAAAACCGCAGTTCAAAATAAATCCGGAGTACAAAAAAACCATACGATTAAGAACCTATAAGGAAAGGGAAAAATTCAACAGCCAAATTAACCTCAATCCTAATCTTCGCGTAGAATACGTAAGTTATGCCGATGATTTCATTATCGGTGTTAAAGGAGAAAGAGATAAAGCTGAGAGAATTAAGAAACTGGTTAGTCAATGGTTGACGAGAGACCTAGGTCTTAAAGTCAGCAAAGATAAATCAAAAATTGTTCCAGCGACCAAAGGATGTAAATTTCTATCGTACCTGGTTAAGATTAATCCTACCAGAAATACCATAACGAAGAAAACAACCAAGAATTCTTTGAATGGTAGAGTTAATATATTGATAACACGGGAGACTGTAAGAAAATATACTAACAACTATGGTTGAAAAAAAGGGGCAAAAATAGTACCTGACCAAACCCTAGCTCATCGGGAACCATTGGAAATTATTAAGACATACAAAACAATTGTCCGAGGAATCATCCAATATTTCTGCATGGCTAGGAACCTAAGTCAACTAACGTATTTAAACTGCATCGCAGAATACAGTTGTTTAAAGACACTAGCAGGAAAATGGAAAACCTCCATTGCTAAGGTCCGGAGGAAGCTCAACCATCCGCTAGGATGGGGTATTAAATACAATTTACAACCCCAAAAGGCAAAAGTTGAGTTATGGGATAATTTTTCCTGGGGAAGAATCAAAAGAATGAGAAACTATAAAGGCAAAATAGCCGAAATAGCAATCAATCCGAATCTTTTCAAAGGAAGAACGAAACTAACTGACAGACTGGCAGCACAAAAATGCGAGGTCTGCCAATTAGGAAATCAACTCCTCGAAATCCACCATGTCGGAACCATTAGAGATTCTAATTGGAGAAGCGTGATGAACAAGAAAACAACGGTACTCTGTCAGGTTTGTCATCGTAAGAGGACCAACCAACAAATGTATGATATTAAAATATTTGAGAAGAACAAAAGGTCAAGAATAAGCATTTAACCAGTGGTGACACGAAGTTAAACTCTAAAAAGGGGTAAATTACGGAAAGCGGTGTGCTTGGAAACTTGCCCGCACCGTTTGGACGGGGGCTATTGGTAATATTTGATAGAAAAACAAATCCTATCAGAGAAACGCAAATAATCTATCCGTATCCCGGGAAATGTATGTAGTGTTTGTGCTTAAGAAAAAAATAACTTAAGGCATTTAAATTTATTTAAATGACGGCTTTGAAATTCTAATAACTTATTTATAAAGTAAAATAAGTTGATGAATGTAAAAATAAAGTGCCACAGAGACGAATTGATTAGAAATGATCAAGTGAAACGCGGTAAACCCCTCAAGCTAGCAACCCAAAAAAAGGTAGGGGCATATAAAAATTAATATTCCCTTTATGCAATATAAAAAATTAATTTTTATACTATTTTAAAAATAGAGATAAATGATCACACTTATTGATGAAATAAGAACAGAACATGGCTTATGCACATTATTTTCTTATCTGGAGAATCTTTTTTTTAAAAAAGATTCTTTTTTTATTTATTTTAAATGTTACAATTGTTAATTTAAAAAAAATTATAATAGTATAATAATATGGGTTATGATTTGCCAAGTAGGAGTTTTTACATTATATGAATAAAGAAGATATGACAGAACAAGAAACAATTAGAAGAGTTAAGTTAGATAATTTAAGAAAAAATAATGTAGAACCTTTTCGTAATAAATTTATAGAAACTGAATCTATTAGTTCTTTATTGTTTCAATATAACTCTTGGACAGCTAATCAATTGGAAAAAAATCAAATATTAGTCTCTGTAGCTGGTCGAATCATTTTAAACAGAATACAAGGTAAAGCTGGTTTCGCTAACATACGTGATTTTGAATCTGATATACAAATTTATATTCGTCGTGATAACATTACAGAACAAGAATTTAAAATTTATAATTTGTTGGATTTAGGAGATATTATTGGCGTTACAGGTATATTATTTAAAACGAATACGGGTGAATTGACTATTAAAATTTTTAAATTAGTTGTTTTAAGCAAAAGTTTGCGACCTCTTCCTGATAAATATAAAGGCTTACAAGATAAAGAGGTAATGCGAAAAAAACGTTATTTAGATTTGATTGTTAATCCTAAAGCTCGTAAAACTTTTGTAGATAGAGTTAAAATTATTCGTTTTCTTAGAGATTTTTTTAATAGTGAAAATTTTTTAGAGGTTGAAACAGCTGTATTAAATTCTTGTGTTGGCGGCGCTAATGCTAGACCTTTCGTTACTTATCATAATACTTTAGCAGCTAATTTTTATTTAAGAATTGCTACAGAAATTTCGTTAAAAAAGTTAATTATAGGCGGTATGAAAGCCGTTTATGAAATAGGTAAAGTATTCCGTAATGAAGGTATTGATGCCAGTCATAATCCTGAATTTACAACTATAGAAGCTTATTTGGCTTACGCCAATATGGATACTATGATGTCTTTAGTTGAAAAATGTTTGAAAGAAGTTTGTTATAAACTTTTAGGTAAGTTAGAGTTTAATTATCAAGGAAATTTGATTAAATTTGATCACTTTTATAAATATGATATGATTGAGATTATTAAACAAAAAACTAATATTGATTTTAATAAGAATATGTCTTTATTAGAGTGTCAAAAGTTAGCTAAAAATCACGATATCACTTTAGAAGGTTTTTACAAAAAAGGTCATATTATATCTGCTTTTTTTGAGAAATTTGTTGAACCATATTTGATACAACCTACTTTTATTTGTAATTATCCTATAGAAATTAGTCCTTTAGCTCAAGTACATCCGCGCAATTCACAATTAACAGAAAGATTTGAATTATTTGTGGCTGGTAAAGAATTGGTCAATGCTTTTAGTGAATTAAATGATCCTATAGAACAAAGAAAACGTTTTGAAGAGCAGATCTTGCAAAAGTCATTAGGTAATGATGAGGCTCATGAATTAGATGAAGATTTTATAGAAGCTTTAGAATACGGTATGCCCCCAACTGGTGGTTTAGGTATAGGAATAGATCGTTTAATCATGTTATTAACTGATAATTCTAATATTCGTGATGTTATTTTATTTCCTCATTTAAAAAAGTAACATAGGAATCATCATATTATAATAATTAATTATTAATTTGTTGTTCTATTTTATTAGTGAAGGATTGATAATAATGAACAATTTATTTTTATTTTGTAAAATAAAAAAGTTATTTTTATATTTTTTGAAAATCATAAATCATTATCATATTAATTCTGATATGGATTATGAAAATATGGATAATATCTATATTATTAAATTAGCTGATAAAATTATAGAACAATTTTCGTTGTCAGAAATAACAATAAATATTGAATTTTTACAAGAACATTTATTGTATTATCTTCAAGAACAAGAATCGTTTTTACCTACTCAAGAATATAATTTATATATGATTATAATATTTTTAGAATCTTTTTATTTTGCTGAATTTCAAATATTAAATCATGATGAAAATAATAATATTTTAAATTATTTTGAAACGGAGTATGATAAACGAAATTTAAAAAAAATTTTTAATTAAAAAGTATTTATTAATTATAATATAATTTTTTATATAATCAGAATGATTTTTATATATTAGTTATTTGGGTATTTAATGTTATTGGTTATTGGTAAGAAAGTGTTTTGCGTGTTATGATAGGGGTTTTTTATTTACAAAGTTTTTATAGCATTAAAAAAAGTGTTCATTCAGTGGAATCTTTGGTTAAAAAAGCGTACGAAAGTAAATATGATTTTGTAGCTTTAAGTGATGTCGAAAACTTGTACGGGATGATTCAATTAATGAAGTTTTGCCGTGAATATAAAATTAAACCTATTATAGGAGTGCAAATTTATATTTATTTTGATCTTTTAAAATATCGTGATATTAAAATTAGTTTTTTAATTTATGCTTTTGATAATGATGGTATTAATAATTTAATTAAGATTTTAAACTTTATTCAATTAAATAATAAAATAACTGTAATGGATCTTCAAAAATTTCAAGATGGTATTTTTTGCATTTTATCTAATTTAGATTTTATTTTATGTGATATTTTAAAAGATGAAATTATGAATTTAACCATTTATGAAAATAAAACTCTTTTTATTTTTGAAACTTTGCGATTTTTTCAAAAAAATATTAAAAAATTATTTTTTGGATTTTCGTTACAATCTTTTTTATTACAAGATTATGCAGGTTTTTTTTTAAATATAGCTAAAAAATTAAATTTAAAAGTGGTTTTAGTTAATAAAACTAATTATTTAGTTTCGGAAGAAAAATTAATTTATCAATATTTATATAAAATAAATGATTATCAAAATAATATTAAAAAATTTATTAATCCTCAGCAAATTAATGAACAAATTACTTTGGATGTTGAATTTATTGACTATAAACAAATTCAAGAACGTTATCAATTTTACAATATTAATGATTTTGAATTATTTCTTGATTTAGAAAAATTTTTACCATTAATTAAATATGATATTTCCCCTCCCTCAACTGTATGCGATTTTAAACATGATTTAGATTGCGATAATTTTAAATATTTACAAAAAAAAGCTAATAATTTTTTAACCTATTATTTGCAAAAAAATATAAATATAAAAAAACATATTTTTTATATTCAACAACTACAAAAAGAATTAATTTTGATTAAAAAAATGAATTATGTTGATTTTTTTTTAATTGTTTTTGATTTAATACAATATGCTAAAAATAAAAAAATTTTAATAGGGCCTGGAAGAGGTTCTTCAGTTGGTTCTTTATTATGTTTTTGTTTAGGAATTACTGAGATTGATCCTGTAAAATATAATTTGCTTTTTGAGAGATTTTTAAATTTTCAACGAACAACTGTTCCTGATATTGATATAGATGTACCTGATGATCAGGTTACTAGAATGATTAAATATCTTGTTGATAAATATGGAATTGAACATATCGCTAATTTAATTACTTTTCAGAAATATTCTAAAGATTCTTTTCTTATGGATTTAAAATTAATTAACCAAAATGGTATTGAAATCAATATATCTCGTGCTAAAGCGATTTGTTCTCGATTTGCTTCTATTATTCAAGGTATTCCAAGATTAGTTGGCACTCATCCTTCTGGAGTCATTATTACTAAATTAGATTTATCTAAACATTTACCTATTCAAAAAAATTCTAATAATTCTGTTATATTATATCGTGTGCAATTTGATCATAAACAGTTAGAACAATTAGGTTTTATTAAATTAGATTTGTTAAATTTGCGAAATCTTTTTTTAATTAATAAAATTGTTACTTTAATTGAACAAACAAATCAAATCAAAATAGATTTATCAAATATACCGTTAAATGATTCTAATACCTATAATATATTACAAAAAGGAGATACCAATTATATTTTTCAATTAGAATCTTTATCTGCTAGGAAAGTTATTGAACGTCTTAAACCTAAAACATTTGAAGATTTGGTTGCTGTTTTATCTTTTAATAGGCCTGGTGCTATAAAATTTGTAGATCTTTATATACAAAATAGAATAAATCAAGAATCAAAATTTATTGATATAGAAATTGTAGATAATATATTATGTGATACTTATGGTGTGGTTTTGTATCAAGAACAAATGATGAGAATAGCTTCAGAGTTTGCAGGTTATAATTTGGGGCAAGCGGATTTATTTATGAGACAGATTATGGCTAAATCTTCCGAATCTGTTAAAATTAATTTAAAAAAAAGTTTTATTACTCAAAGTGTTTTGTATCAGAGAACAGATGAAATGGCTAGTAAAGTTTATGATTATATTGCAAAGTTTTCTAATTATATTTTTAATAAAAGTCATGGTGTAGCATATGCTTTAATAAGTTATAGAATGGCTTATTTAAAAGCTAATTATTTACTTTATTTTGGTATAGTTTATGCAGAAGAATATCCAGATGATTATGCTAATATTCGAACGTGGTTATCACAAATTAAAAAATATATTAAAATACAAAAACCTCATATTTTATATAGTGATGTTAGTAATTTTCGTATTTTAAATAATCAACTTTTTTTACCTTTAAATTTTATTAGAGATATTAGTTTAGAAATATGCCGTACTCTTATAAAAGAACGTTCTATAAAAAAATTTGAAAATTTTGATGATTTTAAAATAAGATTAAAAAATGTTTTAAATAAGGAATCGTTGCAAAAATTTATTTTTGCTGGAGCATTAGATAATATATTCGCTTTAAATCGTATACAATTATTGCAAAATTGCGATTTTAATTATATAGAGCATAGTCAATATTTAACTAATTTTCGCAAAAAAGAATTAAAAGATAATTATGATCAATTAATTTTAAAAAAAAATTTTCAAAATGCTTTTAAATTTAAATTAGATATTATTGATTAATAATAATTTTGTAATATAGGAGGAAATAATAAATTTTGTTAAATAAAAAGTGGGATATTTTTAGGAAATATTTAATAGATAGTAAATTTTGGAAACAGTCATGGTTTATTATTTTAATTTATAGTGTTAATTTTTTAGGTTTTTTATTGATTATTTCATGGAAATTAAATAATAGAACTGTGTATCAATATAATCAAATAAATTTTTCTAATGTTTTTGATATTCATAAAATATATCAATTTCAAATTAATGATCGACAAGAATTAGAAGAAACTATTATTTTTTTAAAATCTATGTTTCTTGGTATTATTAATGGCATTTTTTTTATGAGTTTACGAAGAGGCCTTTTAGGAATTACTTTAGGTACTTTTATTGGAGCATTTTTAGGTCTGAGTGTAGGTATGATTTATCCATCAATTATTTATTTTTTGGAATTAATTTATAAAGGAGTTTTTAAAGTTTAAAAAAATAATATTTAATTACGAGAATAGTTTTGAAAAAGTAATTAATATTTTTTTATGTTTATGCGCTTGTTGAATAATTGTATATTACGTAAAGTTGTTTTAGTAAGTTATTTTTTATCTTTAGTGATTTTTATAGATTTAGCCTTTGGAAAAGTTTTAACTTCATTTTTACACTTGCCCTTGGGTGGCCAAGTATTTAAAATTTCTTTAGTGATTTTGTGTTTATCAGGTATTTATAATAGTTTTTTAATTCATTTATTAATTTGTTGTTTATATGCTGTTTTTCATTTAATAAAAAGTTATAATTTTTTCATCTCTTTAAATCAAATTTTCTTATTGAATAAAATCCAATTATTTATTTCGTGTATTTTTGATTATATTTTACCGGATTTATTAATGAGTTTAGTAGGAGTTTTTATTAATAAAAAAGTGTTTATTACTAAAAATAAAAAAAATATTTTTTTGGGTTTATTATTGGCATATTCTTTGAGGAGTTGTTCTTTTTTTATCTCCAGTTATTGGGTTTATGCCAATATGCAATTATCTTTAAGCAATGTATGGTATGATTGGTTTTTGAATTTATTTCATGTGAAAAATGTTAATAATCAAATATTATTAATTTGTTTGACTTATTGTTTAGGAATTTTTATTATTAATTTTATTTTAAGTAATATCTTATTGTTTTTTATATTATCAAAAATTACTTATTTTTTTGATAAATATTTATAAAATTTGCTTTTTTAGTGTTAAAATAATTAGTATAGTTAAATTAAATTTCTTTTATTATTTTTGTTGAATAGATTTAATATTAAGAAATATGTTTTGTACCTAAAATATAGACACTTATTTGAAGAGGTGATTAGATATTTGTTATTATCAAATGCCAAAAATTGTTACTGAAAAAGATATTAATGAAATATTATCTATTCAAAAATTATTATTTCAAAACGGCTTAACAAATGATTTGGTTCATGAATATGTTATAATTAAGAATTTAAATGATAAATTAATCGGAGTAGTTGGTCGATATTATAATAATATTCGATGTTTAGCGGTAGATCCGGAATATCAAGGTTATAATTTGTCTAATGCATTAATTAGTTATATTATCAAAAGAATTTATCAAGATAATTTTAATGAAATTTTTGTATTTACAAAACCTGTTAATTTTGCTATTTTTAAATACTTAGGTTTTAGAATGATTTATTGTAATGAAGAATTTGGTTTTTTGACTAATAGATATGATTGTTTTGAAGAATATTTATCTTATTTATCGGATTTACGAAAAAATAATATTAAATCTAATTTCAAGAATATCTCTGCTATAGTTATGAATGCTAATCCTTTTACTAAAGGGCATCAATATTTAGTTGAAACAGCATCTAATAACAGTGATTTAGTTTATATTATTATGGTTAAAGAAGATGTATCTTTATTTTCTTATAAACAACGTAAAGAAATGGTAAAATTATTTACTGAAAATATTAAAAATGTTTTTATTGTTGAAGGTAGTAATTATTTAGTGTCTAGAAATGTTTTCCCTTCTTATTTTTTATCATCTCCGGAAAAAGTGATTCGTTCTCAAATTATTTTAGACACGCATATTTTTAAAAATTATATAGCTCGCAATTTAGGTATTAAAAAACGTTACGTAGGAGAAGAACCGTTTTCACCTACAACAAATTTATATAATGTGATTATGCAAGAAGTTTTGGTTAAATCAGAAATAGAATTAGTAGTTTGTCCTCGATTAATGTGGGATTTTAAGTCGATTTCGGCAACGCAAGTTCGTAAATTATTTATTACAGGAAATTTTAAAGATATGAAAAATTTAGTACCTACGACTACTTTAAAATTTTTGCAAAAATTGAATTATAAAAAATATGCTCAAGATCCTAAACTTTCTAAATTGATTGATAAAAGTTTTTAACTATATTTAATTAAAAGATTTAGGTTATTAAAATTTAAATAATTCATAAATGAGTTATTATTTTATACACATATACTTATATTTTTTTTAAAATAAAGGAATTATTAAATACTATGGTATCCAATAACAATCAAATTGATGAAAATATTTATCAAGTTATTTTATTTTATAATTATACTTATATTAAAAATCCTCAATATTTATGCGATATACATCAGAAATTTTGTATTCAAAATCAATTATTAGGTAGGATTATTATTTCCGAAGAAGGTATCAATGGCACTTTATCAGGTTTAAAGAAAGATATTAATTTGTATATGCAATTTTTATTACAAGATGATTGCTTTTCTAAAACTGAATTTAAAATAGATTCAGTTTATGGACATGTTTTTCCAAAACTTTCTGTTAAATATAAAAAAGAAATAGTATCTTTAAAGTTAATAAATGATATTTTTCCTAAAGCTAGTCGTTATGTTGAACCTAAAGAATTTTATAATTTATCTAGAAAATCTGATATTATTTTATTAGATGCTCGTAATAATTATGAAACAAAACTTGGATATTTTTTAAATGCTATTTTGCCTGATATTAATAATTTTCGAGAATTACCTTCTTGGATAGATAAAAATTTATTTTTTTTTAAAAATAAAAAAGTTTTAACATATTGTACTGGCGGAGTGAGATGTGAAAAATTATCTGTTTATTTACAACAAAAAGGGGTTTCTGAAGTTTTTCAACTAAAAGGAGGGATTATCAAATATAGTCAAGACAAGGAAATTCAAGGTGATGGATTCCAAGGTAGTCTTTATGTTTTTGATAAAAGAATTTCCGTTAGAGTTAATAAAAAAAGGCATTCTATTGTAGGTAAAGATTTTTTTGATCAAACTCCTTGTGAAAGATATATTAATTGCGCTAATCCTGAATGTAATAAGCAAATTTTATGTAGTTTAGCGAACGAAATAAAATATTCAGGTAGTTGTTGTCTTCTTTGTCGACAACATATTAATAATCGTTTTAATCGCGAAAATAATAAAAAAACTATAAATGTTAATTTTTAATTATGAATAAATGATTTTATAATATTTAGTAATTAAAATAATATGCTAATTTATTTTAATTATATTGAAATGATGTTAAGGAAGATGATTTCGATGAAAATCGATTTAATAAAGAAAGAGGTTATTTATGGATAAATTTGCTATTGTTGCTAATGGTAATAAACAATTTCAAGTTACTTTGAACCAAGAAATTTTTACAGATAAATTACCAGTACAACCAGAAGAAATTTATGTTTTTAGAAAAGTTTTAGCTATTCATTCTGAAGGCAATTCTATTTTAGGTACTCCTTGTGTTGAAGGAGCAACAGTAGAAGCTAAAGTTATTAAACAAGGTAAATCCAAAAAAATTATTGTAGCAACTTATAAAAGAAGAAAAAAGTACCGTTGCAAAAAGGGACATCGACAGTTATATACGAAACTTTTGATTACAAATATTAATTTTCCTAAGTTATGATATGTCAATTATATGATTGAATGTTGTATACGATATAATAACGAAAGTATTACTGCTATTTTTGTAAAAGGGCATGCGCAATATTCTGGTTTACATGATATAGTTTGTTCTTCGGTATCTACTGCTATTATAGTTACAATTAATGCTATTGAATTGTTAGACTTAAATAATAAAATTAGTTTTAAATTAAAAAAAGGTTATTTTAAATTAATTTTATTAGAATCTAATTTAATAGTGAATAAATTATTGCAAAATTTAAAATATACTTTAAAAGATTTAAGTCAACAATATCAAAATTGTTTGAGAATTAAATTAATTAAAAATACAAATTAAAAAAGAGGGTTTGTTATGTTAAAGTTAAATATTCAATTATTTGCAACTAAAAAAGGTGTTAGTTCAACGCGTAACGGTCGTGATTCGCATTCTAAATCTTTAGGGGCTAAATTATCAGATGGTCAATATACAAATGCCGGATCTATTATTTATCGTCAAAGAGGAACTAAAATAAGACCTGGAAAAAATGTTGGCATTGGTAAAGATGACACTTTATTTTCTCTTATCAATGGTTTTGTGAAATTTGAAAAAATTCGTATTAATAAAAAACAGAGAACTTGCGCATCGGTTTATGATAGTGTTTTAAAAAAATAATTTAATTATTTATATAAAAACGATAATTATATAATTATGTTATTTAAAAAAGAAGATAATTATAAGTTTATAAATTTTTACTAGAATAATAAACTATTTTAAATTATTACATAGTTTTTAATCTGTTTGTACAACATTATAAGATGTACTTACTAGAATAAATATAACTATATTAAAAATTTTAAAAGTTTTAATATTTTTTTAAATATAAATATCATAATTAATATACTTTGGCATTTGCTGATTTGGTTTTGTAGGAATATTATTTTGAGATATATAATGAAAAAATCAATATTATTATTAATTTTAGCTAATCTATTTTAATAAATTAATTTAGGGATTGATTATGAATTTTGTTGATGAAGTTATAAATTATGTTAAAGCTGGCGATGGAGGATGTGGTAAAGTCGCCTTTAGAAGAGAGAAATATGTCCCTTATGGCGGCCCTTCGGGAGGGAACGGGGGTCACGGAGGATCTGTTATTTTTATTGGAGTTTTAGGAGAAAATAATTTATTTAAACTTCAATATCGTAAAAAAATTAAAGCTTTAAATGGATATAATGGCGAAAATAAAAACAAAAACGGAGCTAATGCTCCTGATTTATTTGTTGAAGTTCCTTTAGGTTGTTTAATTTATAATCATGAAAATAATCAATTAATTGGAGAAATTTTAAAAGCTGGAGAACGTTTAGTAATTGCCCGAGGTGGTAAAGGTGGTAAAGGTAATTTTGCCTTAGCTAGTCATTCTAATCCGGCTCCTACATATGCTGAAAAAGGGGATTTAGGCGAAAATATTATTGTTAGAACAGAATTAAAAATGTTAGCGGATGTAGGTTTATTAGGTTTTCCTAATGTAGGTAAATCTTCTTTATTAGCTGCTTTATCTAATGCTAAGCCAAAAATAGCTCCTTATCCTTTTACAACTTTAACACCTTATTTAGGAATGGTTTTTGATAAAAAATTAAATTTTGTTATCGCCGACATTCCTGGTTTAATCGAAAATGCTTCTTTAGGGCGTGGCCAAGGTATTCATTTTTTAAAGCATATTGAAAGATGTAAATTATTATTACATATATGCGATGCTTCAAGCAATGATATTTATTCAGAATATTTATTGTTAAATAAAGAGTTAAAAAATTATCATATTAATATGTTGAAAAAACCTCAAATAATAGTGATCAATAAATCAGATTTACCTGGTTTTCATAAAAATTTTATATTTTTATCCGAAAAATTAAAAGATAAAATGATTATTCCTATTTCTGCTATTAATTATTCAGGTTTACAAGAATTAAAAAAAACTATTATAGAACATTTACAGAAAAGTGATTTATATAATCACGAAATTATTAATGATGATATACAAGAAAAACGAATTTTTACACTTAATGAACCGGCTAAATTTATTATTTCGCAAGAAAATAACGGATGTTTTGTAGTTACTGGCAATTATATCGAAAAATTATTTCATAGAACAGATTTTAATAATCACGAATCGATAAGTCGTTTTTCTTATATTTTAAAAAAAATAGGAGTCGAAGAAGAGTTAAAAAAAAGAGGAATGAAGCCTTGTGATCAGGTGAAAATTGGAAATTATATTTTTGAATTTGTAAATGAGAAAAATTTTTAAATAAATAGCGCATTTATAAAATCAAAAAGGAAAATTATACATATGAAAAAACTTAAATTATCGGCGTTAGAACAAATTATTTTTTTAGCTTGTTTATCATCTTTATCTTTGGTTTTAGATTTGATTTTTAAAAAGCTGTTCGCTTCTTATGCTCTATTACGTTTTTGGAATTCTATTATTTGGTTAGATGGTTTTAAATTAATACCTTTATTTTTTATTCCTTTAGTTAATAGAAACTATTTTTGGGTTTTTATTTCGGTTTCATTAATAGAAATTTTTGGATTTTGCTTTAGAGGAACGATTTATCCTTATAATCCTTTATTAACTTTGTTTTATGGTCTTTGTTTAGGTATTGGACCTATTTTATTATTATCAAAATGTTGTAAATCATTTTTTTCTGTTTATTGGAGATTAAGTTTGATTTGTGCTTTATATTTTATAACATCAATCTTATTAAATCTATTTTTTTTAGATTGTATTTTTTACAATAAAAGTTATGGTTATCTAAATAATTTTTATTTTCACAATAGATTTATGAAAAGATTTTTATCACCTTGGATTTATTTCCGTTTCTTATCAGTTTTTTTCTTTTCTGGAATTTTAACTTATATTTATTTAACAATATACCGACAATTTTTATCATTTTATCTCATTAATAAAACAAAAATATTATGAATATTAAATTATATTAAAATCTATTTTTTTAATTGATCTTTGGCTTTAAAATATTATTCTTTTTAATATTTGGAAAGTTTTTGTAATAAAATTTTTGTTACATCATTAATAGACATATCATCATCATCAATACGAATTTCTAAAAGTTGATTTTGTTGACGGTATTGTTCTATCAAAGGATAAGTTTCTTTTTGATAAATGGCTAAGCGTTCATTAAAGGTTACTAAATTATCATCTTTTCTTTGGATTAAAATAGCATTATCTTTGTCGCATATTCCATTCTTTTTAGGTTTTTTTGTTTCTAAATGATAAATTTCTCTACATTTCGGACATATTCTTCGTCCTAAAATTCTTTTTTGTAAAATTTTTATATCAGAGTTAAAATAAATTACTTTTGTTAGAATGATATTTTGTTGTTGAAGGAAGTTGTTCAAGAAAATAGCTTGTAGTGAATTTCTAGGAAAACCATCCAAAATAAAACCTTTTTTATTTTCATCTTTTAATAAATTTTCTTTAATCATGGCATTAGTTATGTAATCCGGAACCAAAAAACCTTTTTCGATATATGAATTAGCTGATTTTCCTAAATCCGTATTTAATTGTAAATTTTTTCTGAAAATATCTCCTGTCGAAATATGTGGAATGTTAAAATATTTAGATAAAATTATCGCTTGTGTTCCTTTACCAGTAGCAGGCGGGCCTATTAATATTATATTCATTCTATAACCTTTCTCATTTGGATAGTATTTAATTAAGGGATTAATATATTAAATTCATTTTTAATGTTTAAATGATGATATAAATTTATATTTATATTTTTAGTTTAAAAATATATTATATTTGGATTTAAATTAAATGTTTAATGAAAAATTTTACCTTGGCATCAAACAAAATGTGCTTATTAAGGTTTTAAATATAATTGTTTTATATAATTTCATAAAATTTACAATTAAAATGGAAAATGATAAACACTAAGTATTTATATCACATAAATTCACTAATTTCAACAATATTAATATTTATGTTGTTTTAAAATATAAGATATATTTTTTAAATTTTTATATTTGATTATATAATGAAGATTTTTATTATTAAATTAACTATTTGCTTGACTATCTTTTGGTTTTATCATAAAATATATGGTATATAGTGTTTTATTGATTAATTTATATGTACGTTAATTTTTATCGGAATAAATAAATAATAAAATATCACTAGTAAGTGAATTAAAAAAAGGAGCATTGTGGATGTCTACCGCGAAACCAATTTGGAAAAAATCACGTTTTTTAAATTTTTCTTTAACTGGAACAGGAAAAGAATTATTACGTAAAAAGGATCATTTTAATTTAAGCAAAAACAAAAAAAGAAAAAACAAATTAAGTGATTATGGATTGCAATTACAAGAAAAGCAAAAAGTTCGTTTCACTTATTGTATGTCTGAAAAACAATTTAAGCGATTTTTCGTTAATGCAGCAAAATTTAAAGGTTCTCATGGGGAAAATTTTTTGAAATCATTAGAATCTCGTTTAGATCGAATTGTTCATTTATTAGGTTTTGCTAAAACAATTTTACAAGCTAGACAATTAATTTCTCATGGTCATATTTTAGTAGATAGTAAAAAAGTTGATATTAGCTCTTATATTGTTAAACCAGGTCAAAAAATTACTTTAAAAGAAAAATCTAAAAAAATAAAAATAGTTTCTCATTGTTTAGAAACATTAACTAATAATAAAGTTGATTATGTTGTTTTAGATAAAAATTCTTTAATAGGTAGTTATGTTAGATACCCTTACAGAAATGAGTTTTTAACAGATATCAATGAGCAATTAATTGTGGAATATTATAATAGATAAAATTTAGATAAAATTTAATATTTTAATTAATAAATAATTAATAAAGCATGTTTGACTAATTTAATATATTTATTGAAATGGAAAATTTTACTTTATTTAGGGAGTTATATAATAGAAATGAAGTTACCTTTTAGAAAAAGTTTTTTTTCTAACGCGCATTTTCTTAAGAAAGTTAGTAACCAGAATATCAATGAACTTTTAATCCATTTATCTTCTAGTCTTAACGGTTTATCTTTAGAGGATATTGATGAAAGAAAAAAAAATAATGTTAATATTTTAAATAAAAAAAAAATTATTATTTTGTCAAAATTATAAGAGTTTTACTAAATCCTTTTAATTTTATTTTGTTGTTTTTATTAATTTTTTATTTTTTTAAAGATATTTATTTAGCTGAATCAGAAATGAGAGATTATGCTACCTGTTTAATTGTATCAGTGATTTTATTGGTTTCGAATTTTATGCATTGGTTGCAAGAAGCTAGATTTTCTGGTGTAATAGATAAACTTAAAAAAATTGTTTCTTTAACTGCTTCTGTAAAAAGATCTGGTCAAATTTTTAAAATACCTTTAAATGAATTATTAGTTGGAGATATAGTTTTATTATCGGCTGGGGATATTATTCCTGCAGATATTAGATTATTAGAAACTAAAGATTTTTTTGTTAAAGAAACGACTTTTACAGGGGAATCTGATGCAGTAGAAAAAAACGCTTTTTCTAAAAAAAAATCTACCGATCTTTTGGATGATCCTAGATTAGTTTTTATGGGGACTAATGTTATTTCAGGTTATGCTGTCGGAATTACGGTATTAACAGGTTCAGATACTTATTTAGGTAATTTACATAAATCTTTAGATCAAGAAAAAACCTATTCTAGTTTAAAAAAAGGTATTAATTCTATTGTTAAAATATTAATTAGTTGTATTTTAATTTTATTTCCTTTAATTTTTTTGTTAAATTGGTATAAATGTACAGAAAAATTTATTTTTTGGAATGTTTTTGCTTTTGCTTTAAGCATGATTCTGGGAATTACACCTGAAATGTTACCTTTAATTGTAACAACTTCTTTTATGAGAGGAGTTGCTTTTCTATCCAAATATAATGTTATTGTAAAGAATTTATATTCTATGCAAGATTTTGGTTCTATAGATATTTTGTTCTCTGATAAGACAGGAACTTTAACAGAAGATAGTGTTGCTATTGAAAATTTTTTAGATATTAATGATAAAAGTAATTTTAAAATTTTGCAATATGCTTATTTAAATAGTTATTTTCAAACAGGTTTGAAAAATGTTATAGATAAAGCAATTATTGATAAAATGCATATGAATTTCAATTTTGATTCTCTTTTTATAGAAAATTTTATTAAAATTGATGAAATACCGTTTGATTTTAAACGTCGAATTATGACTATTTCTCTTCATAATATTCTTGAAGATTACTATTTAATTA
>NZ_JAOSIS010000007.1:0-22653 GCF_030586915.1 'Vigna radiata' phytoplasma | reverse complement strand
GGATATGTTGTAATTTTATACATAATTCTACAGATCAAAAAACTTTGAGTATTTATTTATTATCTTTATCCAGTGTTTTCTTTGTGATTAGTATTTTTCCTTTTATAAGGAAAATTTTTTTTGATATTCGTTTTGTGAGTTTTCCGACAAAATTTCAAATTTTTAAACAAATTATTCAAGTTTTTTTATTTACAGCTATTTTAATTTTTATTTTAAATTTATTTCAATATTTTTATGATATATATATGATATCTTTTTTTAAAAATATTTTAAAATAAAGTTAATTTTTAGAAATTAAATTTATTTTAATTATTGAAAATTGTTAATGGAATTGTCTTTAGGTGCTGAAAATGAAATCAAAAATAAAAAATAATAAAATACTTGATAACAATGCATTTGGTGAGGATGAAAATAGTTTTCAATCTAAATGGTATATTTTACAAACTCAATCGGGTTATGAAAAAGTTGTTCAACAAGATTTATTAAAAATAGCTAATAGTGGTATCGGAATATCTAGTTTAATTCACGAGGTTATTTGTCCGACCGAAAAACATATTAAAATTAAAGCTGATGGAACTAAACAAGAAATAGAAAAAAAGATTTATATTGGTTATATTTTTATTAAAATGATTATGACAAATCAATCTTGGTTTATAGTTCGTAATATTCCGAAAGTAACTGGATTTTTAGGTTCTATTAAAAAAGAAAAAGGTTCTAAACCTATACCTTTAAGTGAAAGTGAAATTAATCCTATATTATTGAAAATGGGAATAATTTCTAAGCCAAATTATGATCATTTAATTAATAAACAAGTTCAAATTATAAATGGTTCTTTTACTGGTCAAGTAGGCAGAGTATCTTTAGTAGATTACGAAAGAGATAAAGTTATGGTTGAAATTGATTTGTTTGGTCGAGCAACTCCTATAGAAATTTCTTTTTCTTCTTTTAAAGAAATGAATTAAAATATAATAATAATTTTAAATTTGTTTAGAAATTTAATTAGTATTGCGAAATATGTTATAATACTATGAATATTTTGGATATTTTTATGGATTAATTACGGAATTAATTATTTTTTTATATTTAATAATCGTATTTTTCTCTCATAAAATAGTTTTTTAAACAAATAATAAAATTTTAAACATTTTTAGAAACAAAAAGGTTGGTATTAAATAATTATAATGGCAAGAAAAGTTATTAAAAATATTAAGTTACAAATTTTGGCTGGTAAAGCGAATCCTGCTCCCCCTATAGGACCTGTGTTAGGACAAGCTCAAGTTAATATTCCTTTATTTTGTTCTCAATTTAATGAAGCTACTAAAGATAAATTAGGTTTTACTCTGCCAGTAGAAATTACAGTTTTTGATGATAAAAGTTTTAAATTTATTGTAAAAACCCCAATAACAAGCGATTTATTAAAAAAAGCTGCTAATATTTCTAAAGGTTCTTCAGATTCAAGTAAAAATAAAGTAGCTACTCTTAAGTATGAACAAATTATAGAAATAGCTAAATTAAAAATGCCAGATTTAAATGCTTATTCATTAGAACAAGCTTCTAAGATTATAGAAGGAACTGCCATTAATATGGGGATTATTGTGGAAAAATAATAATTTATTGTGCAGTATCAATAAAAAAGAAAGGCATATTATTATAGTATACAAGGCTTAAAATTTATGACAAGAAGTAAAAAATATTTATCAGTTAGTAAAAAAATAGAATTTAATCAAGTTTATAAAATGCATGATGCTATTCAATTGTTATATAATGTTAAAACTGCAAAATTCGATGAAACTGCTGAATGCGTTTTTGTTTTAAATGTGGAACATAAAAAAGTAGATCAACATATACGTGGTTCTGTGGTTTTACCTTATGGTTTGGGTAAAAAGTTTTGTATTGTTGTAATTGCTCAAGGTGAACAGGCTCAGAAGGCTAAAGAATTAGGTGCGGATTATGTTGGCGAACAAGAATTGATTGACAAAATATCTAATGGTTGGACAGATTTTGATGTTTTAATATCTGTTTCTAGTTTTATGCCTTCTTTGACGAAGTTAGGAAAAATTTTAGGACCTAAAGGATTAATGCCTAATCCGAAATTAGGGACTATGACAGATGATGTTGAACAAATTATCCGAGATATCCAAAAAGGTAGAATGGAATATAAAACAGATAAATTTGGTAATCTTCATACGATAATAGGTAAAATATCGTTTAATAAAGAACAATTAACAGGAAATTTGATTTTTTTATATAATCATTTGATTTCTATCAAACCTAAAACAATAAAAGGTGAATTGATTAAAAATATTACTATTTCTTCAACTATGTCGCCTGGTATTAAAGTTGATCCTTTATCCATTAAGTAATATTATAAAAAAATGGTTATATTATTTTTAATTTTTATTATTTTTAAAATAAAAAATTTTTTCAATTATACTATAAATTTATAATTTATATTGTTTAAAAAAAGGAAACAACAATTTATGTTAAAATCTGTTATTAAAGAGAAAAGTAATTATGTTGATTATCTATCTCAAAATATTGATAATTCCAACTTAGTTGTTTTGTTAGAATTTAAAGGTTCGAAAGTAAGTGATTTAACCCATTTACGTCGTAAATTACAAGAATTGGTTCCTTGTAAGTTTCAAATAATACCAAATAACATTATTAAAAGAGCGTTAACTAAATCAAGATATGACGAATTAACAGAATTTAAAAATCCTAAAGCTTTATTTTGGACTTTATCTACTTCTTCAGATATTTTTGTTTCTTTAAATGCTTTATATAAATTTTCCAAGGTTAATGAGTTTTTAAAAATTAATTTTGGTATTATAGAAAATGAAATTTGTTCTGAAGAGCAAATGATTAAGTTAGCGCAAATACCATCTAAATCAGCATTATTATCTATGTTGTTATTTAGTGTTTCAGCGCCTGTTAAAAATATAATTACTGTTTTACAATTATTAATAAAACAGAAACAAGAAAAAATTTAAAATAATAATTATTACATATTATATTTTTAATATTGTATAGAAATCGAAAATATCTGTTTAAAATAGATAAAATTTAATTATAAATAGGAGATTAACAATGGCAGACAACAACAAAATAGAGCAAATTATTGAGTTTTTAGGTGATATGAAAGTTAAAGAATTACAAGAATTAGTAAATAAAATTCAAGATTCTTTTGGTATTGAAATGGAAAATGTTTCAAATTTAAACAGTACTAATGAAGCAGTTTCTACAGAAAAAAATGAACAAACAGAGTTTAAAGTTGTTATGACTTCTGCGGGTCAATCTCGTCCTGCGGTTATTCAATATTTAGCAAAAAATTTTGGATTTAGTATTGGAGATTTACTAACATCATGTAAAACTGAAAATGCTAATTTATTAATTAAAGAAAATGTAAATAAAGAACAAGCTGAAGAAATTAAAAAACAAATAGAAAATTTAGGAGCTCAAGTCAAAATTGAATAAAAAAATATATTTGATAAATTGGTTGAAAAATATAATTTTTCATAACAATAAATAAAATTTTTTGATAACTTAAATATTATGAAACCTGAGAACTAAATTAAGTATCTTAGGTTTTTTATTATCTTTATCGTTATCAGTATTTTTTAATGTTTTTTTTATTAAGAATTTAATTTTTGTGAAATTTGAATTAAATGTATGTTGATATTTGTTGGGAGTTCTAAATAAAAAAATGAAAAAATATTGTAATGTCAAATATGGTACTAAGGTGGAACGACGAAATTATTCTAAAATGAAATATGATTTGGATTTACCAAATTTAATCGAAATTCAAACGAAATCATTTCAAGAGTTTTTAGATTACGGTATTCAAGCATCATTGAAAAGTATTTTTCCTATTGAGAGTTATAATGGTGATTTAAAGTTACATTTTAATGATTTTTTTTTAGAAGAACCTAAATTTAATGCTGAAGATTCCAAAAAAAGAGGTTTTACTTATAGTGCAGAATTATTTTTAAATGTTACCTTGGAAAATGTTATAACTAAACAAACTAAAAAAGCTCGTATATTAATGACTGATTTACCTTTAATGACTATTGCAGGAACCTTTATAATTAATGGTACAGAAAGAGTTGTAGTTTCCCAAATAGTTCGCTCAGCAGGAGCATATTTTACTTCTAAATTAGATAATAAAATTAATAAAAATCGTTTTACTGCCCAAATTATTCCTACTAGAGGTGCTTGGATAGAGTTTGAACAAAATAATAAAGATTTTTTATATGCTAAATTGGATCGTTCAAAAAAAATACCTTTAACTAAATTTATTCATGCTTTAGGATTTGATACTCAAGAAGAAATTGAAAAAGCTTTTGGAATTAATTCTTTATTAGATTTAAGTTTTAAAAAAGATAATGATTCTAATTGTAATGATGCTATTGTAGAATTATATTCTAAATTGCACCAAGGAGAAAGAGTTCCTACTAATGCAGCAAGAGAATTTATTCGTACTCGTTTATTTGATAAGGATAAATATGATTTATCTTTAGTAGGGAGATATAAATTAAATCGTAAATTGGATGTTTTAAATAGAGCTGAAAATACTTTTTTAGCCCAAGATATTAAAGATTTAACAAATAATAAAATTTTATTTCCGGCAGGAACATTTTTAAATTATGAAATTATTAAACAATTAGCATTACATAGAGATAAATTTCGTGTAGAATTAGTTAATTCAGATTTTCATTTACAAAATCAAAATCATGATGAAAATATATTTACTTATAGAAAAAGTATACATGATAATCAAATTTATATTAAAGAAGATATTGTGCATTTTCAAACGGGACAAGTATTAGTTAAGGCTGATACACTTTTAGACGATAACGTTTTAAATACTTTACTAGAAACTCATAAATATAATATTGATGATAAAATTATTAAATATTTCGCTAATAAAGAGTATATTAATAAAGTTGTTAGAGATCGACAAAAAGTTTTTAATGAGAGTTTAGAAGTTTACATTTTAGATAATAAAAATAATAAAAGTTTTATTAAAATTGTAGGTAATGATCAATCTGAAGATGCAGAAAATATTGTTTTATCTGATATAATAGCGTCTATTAGTTATTATTTAAATCTTTATCATAACATAGGAACTATTGATGATATTGATCATTTAGGTAATAGACGATTAAGATTAATTGGAGAACTTTTAAAAAATCAATTACGTGTAGGTTTAAATAGAACTAAAAAAAACATTAAAGATCGTATGTCTATAAGTAAATTTGAATCTATTACGCCAGGGGGGTTATTTAATTTTTCATCTCTTTCTATGGCTATTAAAACTTTTTTTTGTAGTTCTCGTTTGTCTCATTTTATGGATCAAATTAATCCTTTGGCGATTATTACTCAAAAGCGTAGAATTTCTGCATTGGGTAGCGGAGGTATCGATCGTGATCGAGCAGGTGTAGAATTAAGAGATGTTAATGACTCTTATTATGGTAGATTATGTCCTATTGAAACTCCAGAAGGACCATCTATCGGACTTATTTGTTCGTTGGCTACTTATGCTCAAGTAGATAAATATGGTTTTATTGAGACTCCTTTTTTTAAAGTTATTCGTGAAAATGGTAAATCAGTAGTATCTCCTAAATATGAATATTTGACTTCTATTCAAGAAGAAAATCGTATTATTGCTACATCTTCATCTTGTTTAAATGATGATTTTAGTTTTAAACAACAAAAAGTAATTGCTAGAAGAAACGGAGAAATTAGTTTATATAATGTTGATCAAATTGATTATATAGACGTTTCCCCTAAGCAAATTGTATCTGTAGCTACAGCATCGATCCCTTTTTTAGAACATAATGACGCTTCTAGGGCGTTAATGGGCGCTAATATGCAAAGACAAGCTTTACCATTGTTAATTTCTGAAGCTCCTATTGTAGCTACTGGTATTGAACATAGAATAGTGAAAGATTCTGGTTGTGTAGTTATTGCTGAAGATAGTGGTTTTGTAGTTTATGTAGATGCTAAAAAAATTATTATTCAAAATAATCACGGAGAAAAAAAGGTTTATATTTTATCTACTTTTGATAAATCTAATCAAGATACTTTGATTTTGCAAAAACCTATTGTTAAGTTTAATGAGTATGTTAATAAAGGTGATATTATCGCTGATGGCTCATCTACTCATCAAGGCGAATTAGCTTTAGGTAAAAATGTTACAGTAGCTTTTATGACTTGGGATGGTTATAATTATGAAGATGCTGTTATTTTATCAGAACGTTTGGTTCAAGAAGATATTTTTACTTCTGTTCATATTAGTAAATATGAAATTCAAGTTAGAGAATTAAAAAAAGGCGCTGGACGAGAAGAAATAACTCGCGAAATACCTAATGTCAGTGCTGAAGCTATTAAAAATTTAGATTCTCGAGGAATTATTATTCCAGGTTCTGAAGTTAATGAAGGTGATTATTTGGTTGGTAAAATAGTTATTATTCCTCAAAGTTCTTTAGAAAATAATCCTTATGAAAAATTAATTCAAACTATTATTGGAGAAAAGTCTCGAGATTATAAAGATGCTTCTTTAAAAGTTCCTTGCGGCGAAAGCGGTATCGTTCAAAGTGTACAATATTTTTCTGTTAAAAAAGGTGATTTCATTTCTACTCCTGGTGTAAATGAAATTATTAAAGTTTATATAGCTAAAAAGAGAAAAATTCGAGAAGGTGATAAAATAGCCGGAAGACATGGTAATAAAGGTGTAATTTCTTGTATTGCTGCTAAAGTAGATATGCCTTATATGTCTGATGGAACTCCTATAGATGTTATTTTAAATCCTTTAGGGGTGCCTAGTAGGATGAATATCGGACAAATTTTAGAAATGCATTTAGGAATGGCCGCACATAAATTAAATATTAAGGTTGCCACTCCGGTTTTAGATGGAGCTAATAATGAGGATTTAAAAAATATTATGCAAGAAGCTAATTTACCTTTTGATGGTAAAATGACTTTATATGATGGTAGAACAGGTGAACCATATGATAATTCTATATCTGTTGGTATTTTGTATATGCTAAAATTATCTCATATGGTGGAAGATAAAATACATGCTAGAAATGTTGGAACTTATACTTTGATTTTACAACAACCTGGTAGTGGACGTAATTTTTTAGGTGGTCAAAGAATTGGAGAAATGGAAACTTGGAGTTTATTAGCTTATGGAGCCGCTCATACTTTACAAGAAATTTTAACTTTGAAAAGTGATGATATTATAGGGCGTAATCAATTATATCATGCCATAGTAAATGGTTTACGTTTTCCTAAACCTTCTATTCCTGAAAGTTTTAGAGTTTTTACTAAAGAATTACAAGCATTAGGATTACATGTAGAATTAATTAAAGCTGATACTAAGGATAATCAAATTAATCGTTCTTTAGTTTCAAATAATAAGGAGAACAAAAAGTAAACCGAATTATGTTAAATATGAAAATTGAAGATTTTGCTTTAACTAAAAGAACTTTAAAAAATTTAAAATCTATAGGTATTAATAGTTTAGGGGATATTAATAATTATCATTTGAATGAATTAATTACTTCGTTAAATGAGGAATCTTTTGAAGAATTTGTGATTATTTTAAAAAAATATGGTTTACCTGAATCCCTAAATAATTTAAATTTAAATAAAGATATTTTAGATGTTTTGTATCAAAATAATATTTTAAATTGTTATTCTTTATTAACTACTGATAAAGATGCATTGTTTAAGTTGTTTAATCATAATCACTCTCATTTAAATATTTTGAGAAATGTTTTGGATTTATATAATTTGCAAAAAAATAATATTCACAATCTTAAAAATAAAATAGATAATTCTGTTGTTGATAAAGATGAAATTATTTGGCGAAATGAAAATCAAGAACATGAATCTGCATCTTCATGGGTAATCGATAAAGCTATTTTCCCTAATAATAGTAATCGAGAGTATGATTATTTTAAAATTCGTTTATCTTCTCCTCATGAAATTCGTCAAAAATCTTATGGCGAAGTAGTTAATTATGAAACTATTAATTATCGTACAGCTAAACCAGAAAAGGGAGGATTGTTTTGTCCTATTATTTTTGGCCCTGTTCAAGATTTACAATGCATATGCTCTAAAAAACAAACTTTAAAAAAAGGTCAAACCTGTTCTAAATGCGGAGTAGAAATTACAGAACAACTAGTTCGACGAGAAAGAATGGGTCATATTGATTTAGCTGCTCCTGTAGTACATACATGGTTTTTAAATAGTTTACCGAGTCGTTTAGCTATTTTATTAGGTATGAAAGCTAAAGAATTAGCAGAAATTGTTTATTATGTGTCGTATATAGTTATTAATCCTGGTAATAGTGATTTAAATAAATATAGTATTATATCTGAATTAGAATATGGTCAATATTTAGAACGTTGTGACCATAACTTTGTTGCTTTAACCGGTGCTGAAGCTGTTAAAACTATGTTACAAGAATTAAATATGGAAGAAACTATCAAAACATTGAGATTAGAGTTAAAACAGGCTTCAAAACAAAAACGAGATTTAATTGTTAAAAGATTAGAATTGATGGAATCTTTTTATCAATCTGATAATAAACCAGAATGGATTGTTTTAGAAGCTATTAATGTAATTCCTCCTAGTTTAAGACCTATAGTAGCTTTGGAACAAGGTGTGCGTTTCGCTTCTGCTGACATTAACGATTTATATCGTAGGATTTTAAATCGTAATAATCGTTTAAAAAGACAATTGAAGCAAAATGCTCCTAGATTAATTATTAAAAACGAAAAAAGAATGTTGCAAGAAGCTGTTGACGCTTTATTTGATAATGCTAAATCTAGCAAAAAAAGCACTTCTAATATTGAACGCAATAAGCCTTTAAAGTCTTTATCAGAAATGTTAAGAGGTAAACAAGGACGTTTTCGTCAAAATTTATTAGGAAAAAGGGTAGATTATTCAGGACGTTCTGTTATTATTGTAGGACCTGATTTAAAGTTGCATCAATGCGGTATCCCGCGACAAATGGCTATAGTTTTATTCAAACCATTTGTATTAAATAAATTACAAGAAGCTAAAGGTATTGATAAAAAAAGTGCTAATATTTTATATGAAAAAATGAATGAGCATGTTTGGAAATTATTGGAAGAAGTGGTACAAGAACATCCTGTTTTATTAAATAGAGCGCCTACTTTGCATCGTCAAGGGTTACAAGGTTTTCAAGTGAAATTAATTGATGGTAAAGCTATTAGATTACATCCTTTGGTTACTTTAGCTTTTAATGCGGATTTTGATGGAGATCAAATGGCTGTTTATGTTCCTTTGTCTGTAGAAGCTCAAGCTGAAGCTCGTTTGTTAATGTTGTCTTCTTATAACATCTTGGATCCTAAAAACGGTAGTCCGGTTTTATCCCCTTCTCAAGATATGGTTTTAGGTAATTATTATTTAACTATTGAAGAGACGCGTAAACGTATTTTAAAAGGTTATAATTCTGAGATTAGAAACGAACAACATCAATATAAACATCGTAATGAAGGCAAGGTTTTTAACGATTTACAAGAGGCTGAATTGGCTTTTTATAATAAACAAATAGCTTTACACACGCGTATTTTAGTACGTACTTCTAAAATCTCTTCTTACTTTAATGATGAACAAAAAAATAAATATTTAGTTACTACATTAGGTAAACTTATTTTTAATAGTATTTTACCTAATGATTTCCCTTATTTACAAGAACCTACTATATTTAATTTAGAAACTAAAACACCAGATATTTATTTTATACCTAAAGGTGTTAATTTGCTAGAATATTTAAATAATATTCCTACTCCAGAACCTTTTAAAAAACGTTTTTTATCACTTATAATTGATCGTGTTTTTAAAAGAAGTAATATCTCGGAAACATCTAAAATGTTAGATGATATTAAAAATTTAGGTTTTAAATATTCTACTATGTCTGGAGTGACCATTTCGCATGCAGATATTAATGTTTATTCTAAAAAAGCTGAATTAATATCACAAGTAGAAGATAAAATTACAGAAATTGAAAAGTGGCATGATAAAGGTTTTTTAACAACTGGCGAAAAGAAGAGTTTGATTATTCAGGAATGGAAAAATGTACGTAATGTTATTCAAGAAGGTTTAATGCAAGAATTTAATCAAGATAATCATTTATTTATGATAAGTGATAGTGGTGCTCGTGGTAATGTTTCTAATTTTTCACAGTTATCAGGTATGAGAGGTTTAATGCACAGCCCTACCAATAATCAATTAGAAATTCCTGTTAAATCTTCTTTTAAAGAAGGTTTGAATGTGCATGAATTTTTTATTTCAACACATGGAGCTAGAAAGGTATCTACTGATACAGCTTTAAAAACAGCGGAATCCGGATATTTAACTCGTCGTTTAGTTGATGTCGCTCAAGATGTCATTATTATGTCACAAGATTGCGGTAGTGATAAAGGTGTTTATATAACTTCTTTAGAACAAGATGGAAAAGAGATTATTTCATTGCAACAACGTTTATTTGGTCGTTATATTGCTCAAAGTATTGTAGATTCTTCTGATCAAAAAATTATCGTGAATTGTGGCGAATTGATTACTAGAGAAATAGCAGAAAATATTGTTAAAATGGGTTTTTTATCTGTTAAAATTAGAAGTGTTTTAACTTGTAATTCTGATTATGGTATTTGTGCTAAATGTTATGGGTTAAATTTAGCTACTAATAAAGAAGTTGAGATCGGAGAAGCTGTAGGTATTATTGCTGCTCAGTCTATCGGTGAACCTGGTACTCAATTAACTATGAGAACATTCCATACAGGAGGAGTTTTATCGGTTTCTGATATTACTCAAGGATTGCCACGTATTCAGGAATTATTTGAAGCTCGTAAACCTAAAGGTAAAGCTCTTATTAGTGAATATGATGGCGTAGTTAAAGAAATTAAATCTAGTAATATTTATTCATCCGATATTGTTATAGCATCAGCAATTAATCCTCAACAAGAATATACTTATACCGTAGATTCTAATGTAGATATTTTAGTTCAAGATGGTATGTCTATTAAAGCTGGACAACGTTTAACTTCGGGTTCGATAGATTTAAGGGAATTATTGCGTATTAGTTCTGTAGTAACTACTCAAAAATATATTTTAGAAGAAGTTCAACAAGTATATCAATCTCAAAGTGTTTATATCAGTGATAAACATATTGAAATTATTATTCGTCAAATGTTTAAACAAATTTTAATTATTTCTGAAGGAGATAGTAATTTATTACCAGGATCTGAAGTTTCTATTAAAGAATTCAAAAGGATAAATATGCAATTGATTCAACAAAATAAAAAATTAGCAGCTGGGCGTCCTATAGTTTTAGGTATTACAAGATCTTCCTTAAAAAGTGATTCTTTACTATCTGCGGCTTCTTTTCAAGAAACTACTAAAATTTTAATTGATGCTACTATTAAAGGCCAAAAAGATTTTTTATTGGGATTAAAAGAGAATGTTATTTTAGGAGGATTGATACCTGCCGGAACTGGAATTTTAAATCATTCTTTATTTGAATATCCATTAATAGAAGACGATAAATCATAAATTGTCTTATAATATATTAATAAATTATATTTATTATATTTTTATTTGTTAGATAATTATGATTATTAAGCTTTTATTATAAAAATCTTTTTTGATGAAATTCATTTTATATTGACTTTTGTTGAAAAAAAATATAAAATTTAGGTCGTCTTATATTTCTAATTAAAAAATAATAATGAAAGGTTTTATTATTTAAATATGCCTACTATTTCTCAGTTAATAAGAAAACGAAGAGTAAAAAAGAATACTAAAACCAAATCACCAGCTTTATCTGTTCGTTTTAATGTTTTAAAAAAGAAATTTAAAAATATTAATTCTCCTCAAAAATCTGGAGTTTGTTTGAAAGTATATACTACCACTCCTAAAAAGCCTAATTCCGCTTTAAGAAAGGTAGCTAGAGTTCGTTTATCAAATCGTCACGAAGTAACAGCTTATATTCCTGGTATAGGTCATAATTTACAAGAACATAGTCTTGTATTGATAAGAGGCGGTCGTGTTAAAGATTTACCTGGAGTTCGTTATCAAATTATTCGAGGGGTTCTTGATACTGCTGGAGTAGCTAATCGAAAACAAAGTCGTTCTCGATATGGTGCGAAAAAATAATAATTTATTAAAATTCAAATAAATTAAGGTGTATAAACTTATGTCTCGTAAAAAAAGTTTTAAAAAAAGAACATTGCCTTTAGATCCTATTCATAATTCTGTTTTAGTGACTAGAATTATTAATAAGCTTATGAAAGATGGCAAAAAGGATATTGCTTGCTCTATAGTATATAGTTGTTTATCTCAAATTAAAATATTAACTAAAAAAACACCTATTGATGTTTTAAATGAAGCTTTTAATAATATTATGCCTTTGGTAGAATTACGTACACGTACTATTGGTAGTCAAAAATATCAAGTTCCTTTAGAAGTTTCTGTAGAAAGACGTTATTCTTTAGGTTTGAAATGGTTGATTATGGGAGCACGCAAACGTAATGAAAAGGGTATTAAAGAAAAACTTGTTCAAGAAATTATTGCTGCTGCTTCCGGAACAGGATTAGCAGTTAAAAAACGTGATGAAATTCATCGCATGTCTGAAGCTAATAGGAGTTTTGCTCATTATCGTTGGTAAAATAGTGCATTTAATATTATTCAACTTAAAGGGGGGAACATGGGAATTGAATTAGAATTAGATAAAATACGTAATATCGGTATTATGGCTCATATCGATGCAGGAAAAACTACTACTACCGAAAGGATTTTATTTTATACTGGTAAAATTCGTGTAGCTAAAGAAACCCATGAAGGTTTAGCACAGATGGATTGGATGGATCAAGAAAAAGAACGAGGCATCACAATTACATCAGCAGCTACTACCGTTTTTTGGAATAATTGTAAAATTAATATTATTGATACTCCTGGTCACATTGATTTTTCTTCAGAAGTAAATCGTTCTTTACGTGTTTTGGATGGTGGTGTTGTAGTTATAGATGCCCAAGCTGGAGTAGAACCGCAAACAGAAACTGTTTGGCGTCAAGCAACTTATTATAAAGTGCCTCGAATTGTTTTTGTCAATAAAATTGATAAATTAGGCGCTAATTTTGAAAACGCTATTACTAGTTTAGAAAAAAGATTAAATGTTTTAGCATACGCTATCCAATGGCCTATTGGTGTAGAGAATAATTTTCGTGGCTTCGTCGATTTAATAGAAATGCAAGCTTGGGAATATTCTTCTAGTCCTGATCAAGAAAATAGATTAATTCCTATTCCTGAAGAATTAAAGGAAATTGTTAATTCTAAAAGGCAAATATTAATAGACAAATTAGCTTCTTTAGATGATGAATTGTTAAATTATCTTTTAGAAAATAAACCTATTTCTACCGCTTTAATAAAAAAAGCGATTCGTAAAGCAACTTTGGAAGTTAATTTCTTTCCGGTTTTATGTGGTTCAGCTTTGAAGAATAAAGGTATTGTTCCTTTGTTAAATGCTTTAGTGGATTTTTTACCTTCACCTTTAGATTTGCCAACTATTAATGGTTATGATAAAAATGAACAACCTATTATACGTAAAATCGATATCAAAGAATCTTTTATTGCGTTAGCTTTTAAAGTTATGACAGATTCTTTTGGTCGTTTAACTTTTGTACGTATTTATTCGGGTTGTTTAAAAGCTGGTTCTTATGTAAAAAATAATAATAAAAATATTACAGAACGTGCTTCACGTTTATTACTTATGCATGCTAATTCTAGACAAGATATTAAAGAAGCTTATGCTGGTGATATTGTAGCTGTAATTGGTTTAAAAAATACCATTACAGGCGATACATTAACATATGGAAATGATTTTATTGTTTTAGAAAAAATGAGTTTTCCTGAACCAGTATTACAAGTTGCAGTAGAGCCTGTTTTCGCTAAAGAACAGGAAAAAATTAGTTCTGCCTTGTTTGGTTTTACTCAAGAAGATCCTACTTTTAAATTTACTGTAGATCCGGAATCAAAACAAATGATTGCTGCTGGAATGGGTGATTTGCATTTAGATGTTTTAATGGAACGTTTAAAAAGAGAATTTCAAATTCAAGTTAAAGTTTCAGAACCTCAAGTTGCTTATCGAGAAACTTTAGTTAATTCTATAGAGGTTGACGGAGAATGTAAACATCAAACGGGAGGCCGAGGTCAATATGGTTATGTACAAATTTTATTCGAACCTAATCCTGGTAAAGGTTTTGAGTTTGTAAACAATGTTAAATATGGCGCTATTCCTCAAAATTATATTCCCGCTGTATCGAAAGGTTTGCAAGAATCTTTATCTAGTGGTATAATTGCCGGTTATCCTTTGACCGATATTAAAGCTACTTTATTTAGCGGCGCTTTCCATGAAGTTGACTCTTCTGAATTTGCTTTTAAATCTGCTGCAGCTGCAGCCTTACGTAAATTACGTAATAGTAAATTAGTTGTTATTTTAGAGCCTATTATGAAATTAGAGTTAATTACTCCTCACGAATATATTGGTAATGTTATAGGAGATTTAGTTTCTCGTCGAGGCCGTTTAGAAAAACAAGAAAATGAAGGCATGGTTATGAAAATTCAAGCTTTTGTTCCTTTAGCAGAAATGTTTAAGTATTCTAGTAGTTTACGTTCTAATACTCAGGGAAGAGCAAATTTTTCTATGGAATTTTTTAAATATGAAAAGGCTCCTGAACATATTGCTAATAAAATTATTGAATCACGTAATAAATAAAATTAGTTAAATACAATTTTGTTAGATATTTCCGAAATTATAATAATTAAGAATGATTTTTGGTAAAAAATATTTAAATGGAGAAAAAATAAAATGTCAAAAGCAAAAATAAACAATAAAGAAGAATCACAAGCAATTAAACCTCATTTAAATGTAGGAACACTTGGTCATGTAGATCATGGTAAAAGCACTTTAAGTTTAGCTATTAATAATTATTTAGCTGCTAAAAATTTAGCTAAATTTCGCAAAGATATTAAAACTTTAGATAAAACCGTTGAAGAACAAGAACGTGGTATTACTATTAATGCTCATCATTTAGAGTATGAAAGTGATACTCGTAATTATGCTCATATTGATTGTCCTGGTCATAAAGATTATATTAAAAATATGATTACTGGAGCAGCTCAAATGGATGCTGCTATTTTAGTGGTTTCAGCTGCTGATGGTGCTCAACCTCAAACTCGTGAACATATTTTATTAGCTAAGCACGTAGGTGTTCCTAATTTAATAGTTTTTTTAAATAAATGTGATAAAGCTATTCCTGATTTAATACCTTTAGTAGAGCATGAAATACGTGAAATTTTAACTAAAAATGGTTATAATGGTTCAGAAATTCCTATTATTCAAGGTTCTGCTTTAAAAGCTTTAGATGGCGATGAAAATTATTTATCAAAAATTGCAGATTTAGTAGCGGAGTTAGATAAATTACCTCTTCCTTTGCGTGATATTGATAAACCTTTTTTAATGCCTATAGAAGATATATATTCTATTACGGGTCGTGGTACTACCGCTTCTGGTCGAGTAGAGAGAGGAACATTAACTTTAGGTGAAGAGATTGAAATTCTTGGTTTGGATAAAGATACTTCTACTGTTGCAATAGGTTTAGAAATTTTTAAAAAATCTAAAACTCAAATTCAAGCCGGGGATAATGCTGCTATTTTATTACGCGGTATTAAACATAGCGATATTAAAAAAGGTCAGGTAATAGTTAAACCTAATTCTTTAAAAGTATATTCTCAATTTAAAGCAGAAGTTTATATTTTGACTGAAGAAGAAGGTGGTCGTAAAAAATCTTTCCGAACTAATTATAGACCTCAATTTTTCTTTAGAACTGCTAATGTAACAGGTGTTATTACTTTACCAGAAGATGTTGCTGTTGCGATGCCAGGTGATAATGTTACTATTAAAGTGGATTTGATTAAACCTGTAGCATTAGAAGTTGGTACTTCATTTGCTTTCCGTGAAGGTGGCAAAACTATTGGTTCAGGAAAAATTATTGAAATTTTACCGAATTAATTAAAGTTAATCAATTATAAAGAAGACTAGTTTATAGTCTTTTTTTATATTTTAATCGTATTGAATATTTATGATTAAATCAAAATATGTTTATAGATATTTAAACAATATATTGATGTTGATATGTTAAAAATTTTAAGGTAAAATTAATTAATTGCAATACAATAAATGATAAAATTTAATATTATTTAATTGAGGATTAATAATAATTTTATTTATTATATGAAATTTTGTTTGTAATTTTAAGTTAATTAACTGTAATAAAATCAAAATAACTGTTTTTTAATACGAAAAAATTAGTTATCTTTTAAAAAATATTAATATTCTGGGGTTTAGAAACTTTTTTGTTTATTTATCTTCATAGAAAGTTAATTTCTAATATTAAAAAAGCTCAATATAATTAAAGTGATTTAATCTATTCTGATTTTATTAATATATAATAATGAAGGCTATTTTAAATAATTTCGGTTTTTACTAAAATTATAAATATAGTTTTAAAAAGGAGTTAAGCATATTATTAAACATAAAAAAAATAAAAAAGAAAATTTAAAGATTAGTTTTTTATACAATGAAAAAGTTCCTGCAGGAGAATATTTAGTTATTGATAGCCAAGGAAAACAATTAGGGCTTTTTCAAAAGGAACAAATCTTTGATTTAGCTAAACCTAATAATGAAGATTTTGTTTTAATTAATGCTCATTCTGATCCTAAAGTGGTGCGTTTAGTTGATTATTCTAAATTTTATTATGAACAACAAAAAAAAATTAAACAAAATCGAAAAAAACAGCATAATCAAATGAATATTAAAACTATTTGTGTAAGCCCTCGTATTCAAGATAATGATTTAGATACTAAAATGAAAAAAGCTAAGGATTTTTTAAAAAGCGGACAAAAAGTAAAAATTAATATGTCTTTGCCTGGTAGAATGGCTATAAACCCTAATATTGGTATCGATATTTTTAAGAAAATTATATCTTCATTGAGTTTAGTATCAAAAGTTGATATTCCTCCTAAAATAGAAGGTAATCAAATTAATTGTTTATTAATTCCTTTAAAGTCTAATTAATTTTATTATTAGGCTTTTGGGTTTATTATTTATTTGGTTTTTTATTTTAAAAAAAATTAGAAAGAAATAATGGTAATTGATTTTGAAAAAAAAAACACATAAAGGTTTAAAAAAACGTATCAAAATTACTGAAACTGGTAAATGGTTGCGCAAACATGCTTTTAAAAATCATTTAGCCGGTTCTAAAACTACTAAACAAAATAGACAATTGAGAGGATTTACTGTTGTAGATTCTTCGGATTTAAAGCGCATTAAAAATTTAATTTAGCAAATTGATATAAATCTAAGGAAAGAAGAAAAGTCATGGTTAAAGTAAATTTAGTTCCAGCTCGACGTAAACGTCGTAAAAAAATATTAAAATTAGCTAAAGGTTATGTAGGTTCTAAAAGTACTATTTATAAAACTGCTCATGAACAAGTAATGCGTTCATGGCAATATGCTTATGTTGGTCGTAAAAGAAATAAAAGAGATTGGCGTTCTTTATGGATTCGTCGTATTAATGCTGGTTGTTCAGAAAACGGTATTAATTATTCTTCTTTTATATATGGTTTAAAATTAGCTGGCGTTGATGTAAATCGTAAAATTTTAGCTAATTTAATTATTAATAAACCTGAAATTTTTAAATTTTATACCGAATTGGCTCAAAAAAGTTTGTTTGATTTAAATAACAATAAATTAATAGAAGATATTTCTCAATCTAAATTAAATTCAAACGATATTATTAAATCTGATTTAGATTCAGATTCTCTAACTCAACAATCTATTAAAAACGATTTTTCAGATAGTGTTTCTCAAAATTCTGTTTCTATAAATAATTCTGCGATTGATAATGTAAATGATATAGAAAAAAATAATTCAGATATTTTAGAAGATAATTCATTTTCACCAAATTTATCATCTTTACAAAAAATGAATTTATTAAATTTGCGTCAGTTAGCTAAAAAACATAACATTAATAAGGTTTCTAAGTTAAAAAAAGCGGAATTAATTGATTTATTACTAGAAAAATTATAAATAAATATACATTAATTATAGATCGTTTTAAAGAGGTTTGGAAATATGTATGAAATTAAAAAAATAACTTTTAATAAAATTATTTTAAATGCTCTAATAACTATTTTATTTTTGTTCAGTTCTGTAGCATGTTTTGAACCTAAATATTTTTCTATAAAAGGAATTCGAATAAGTGATATTTTATTAGGAATATTATTGTTATTATTTAATTATTATTTTGTGTTTTTTAATTTTAAAAAAAATTCAGGATTAAAAAAGTTTTTCTTTTTAATAGAAACATTTTTTTTATTAATTATTTCGAGTAGTTTATTTTTATCTTTTTTAATTACTAATCCTTTTATAAAAAAAATGTTAGCTTTAAGTAATATTATTAGCTATATTTTAATGATTCATTGTTTTATTTCTTTGAATTTGTTTGGTTGGAAAAACGATAAAATAGGTATTTGGCGTTTAAATGGTTATTTAGTAACTTTTGGATTGAGCTGCTTTTTATTAGGAAAAAATATTGATTTTTCCCATATTATTTTAAGAATTTTGTCGATTTTTTTTGCTATTTTGTTTTTATTTTATCTATCTATCGTAATTAAACAAATTTCTAATCGTAATAAAATCATTGTTCAATGATAAAAAAATAAAATTTTATTGTAATACAAAGGAGATTTAATCAAAAAAATGTCAAATTTATTAATTAAAATGAAAGAATTAACTATGTTAAATGGTATTTCGGGACAAGAAAAACAGATTACTAATTATGTTAAAAATAGTATTCTTTCTTTTGTAGATAAAATAGAATATGATAATTTAGGTAGTTTAATAGCTTATAAAGGGCAAAATGGTCCAAAAATTATGTTAGCTGGCCATATGGATGAAATCGGTTTAATGGTAACTGAAATCACGGAAAATGGTTTTGTGAAATTTCAAACTATAGGCGGTTGGTTACCTACGGTTATGTTGGCTCAAGTTTGGCAGATTCATACTACCAAAGGTATTGTTTGGGGCGTGACTGGTGCTAAACCTCCTCATTCTTTGAGTATTACTGAACGCAATCAAAATCCAAATCTTAAAAATTTATTTTTAGATATAGGCGTTTCGACTAAAGAAGCGGCTCAAAAATTAGGAATTACCATCGGAAATATGATTACTCCTTATTTAGAGTTCCGTACTTTGGGAAGTGAAGATTTTGTTTTGGCTAAAGCAATAGATAATCGTGTGGGAGTTTTGATTGTCACCGAGGTATTAGAGAAATTAAAAAATAATCCTAATCAATTTATAGGAGCTTTTACAGTTCAAGAAGAAGTTGGTTTGCGAGGAGCTATTACTAGCGCAAATAAAGTAAAACCTGAAATTGCTATAGCAGTGGATGTTTGCGTTGCTAATGATGTTCCAGGTAATTCCGACACATCTATTAGTTATTTAGGAAAAGGACCACAAATATCTTGTTACGATCATGGATTAGTCGCTCATACAGCTTTGCGAGAATTCGTGATAAATGTGGCTCGAGAAAATAACATCCCTTTTCAAGAAGCTGCTCCAGAAGGTGGCACTACAGATGCTGCGGCTATGCATACACGTCATATAGGAGCGGCAGCTTTAGTAATTTCAGTGCCTACTCGTTATATACATTCTCATGCTTCAGTTGTGCATCAGCAAGATATTAAACACACAATTGATTTATTAACTCTATTAATACAAAAATTAGATCAAAATCAAGTTCAAAAAATTTTATTTAGTTAATTTGGATATTAATTTGATTATAAATTTTTAAATAATTAATATTAATATTTTTTAGTGTTTTATTTTAGTTACTATTAAAATTTAAAATATTCAAAGGAAAAGATATTAAAAAATGAAAAGAACTTATCAACCTAGTAAAATTAAGCGAAAAAGAACACATGGTTTTTTAAAAAGAATGTCTAATGCTAGTGGTCGTCGTTTATTATCTAATAGAAGATATAAAGGGCGTCATCAATTAACAGTTTAATAATTATGTTGAATCAAATTAAAATTGTTAATTTTTATAATATTCCAATGAATCAAATTTAAAACTTTATTATGATGAAAAAAAAATTTATTTTAAGCAAAAATAAAGAAATTAATTTAATTTTCAAACATGATAAAAATAGTGTAGCTAATTATTTTTTTAAAATATATTATGTTAATTGCGCGAAAACTTTGAATTTTAAATTTGCTTTAAGTATTAATAAAAGATATGGAAAATCTCATGAGAGAAATTTAATTAAACGCCGTATAAGGGCAATAATTTATAATTATTATTCGGTTTTAAAACCTAATGCTTTTTTTATTATTATTATTAAACCGACAGCGAGACAATTGAACTTTGTAGATTTATCTGAAAAATTATCGGTTTTGTTGAGAAAAGCTCGTCTTATAAGTTCCTGATAAGGATATTTAATTGGATATATTATATGAATGATGATAAATTTATTTTTTTAAAAAGAATTTTAATGATGTTTTTATTTTGTTTTTTTATAACTATGATTCTTAGATTTTTATTTCTTGATGATGAAAATGTTAATATTCAGTCTAATATTAGCGATTTAAAAATTATTATGAAAAATAATAGGGATATTTCTGATAATCAAGTGTTTGATAAATTACAAAAAATAGAAAATTGTGATTTATATGAATATCAAAAATATTTAGATATTGTCGTTTGCGAAATTCAAGATAATAGTTATTTTAAATGGTATTCATTAGATAATCAAAAATGTAATGATTATATAAAAAAACAATTACGAGATAAAATTAATAAAATATGTTCCGGTTTAGAATACTATTTTAGTTTTAACGACACCAATATTACATTAGAAAATAAAATCATTATATTGAAAAAATTTTTTACAGTTGTAATAGGGGTTAATAGAAGTTATTTTTTAAATCGTTTTATACAAGAAAAATGTTTTCAAAGTTTATTTATCAAGAATATTAGCACTAAAACAAATACAATTAATTCAGTTTCATCTAATGATTTATTAAATTTTAAAATTTATAAAAATTTTGATGATAATATAGAAATATCTAATCGAGATTACAATGATATTGTTAGACAGAAATATTCAAATTTAGAGTCTCAACCTAAAAAATTAAATTATTTTATTTTGAGAAATAATAATTCTGATAATCAAAATTTGGGTTTAAAAATTTTTGTGAATGATCAAGAAGATTTGCCTATTCAATGGCCTTCTAAATTAGAGTGGAGTAAATTTTTAGGTTTAGGTTATATTTGGAATTTTTTAATTATTTTTATAGCTTCTTTATTAAATTTTTTTTCTTCTATGGGTTCCCATGGAATAGATGGATTTGTATTAGGAAATTTAGGAATTGGAATTGTATTAACTACTATTTTAATTCGAACTTTGTCATGGCCTATTTATACTAAAACTAACACTTTTGCGTTTAATATGAATTTAGCGCAACCAGAAATTACTAAAATTCAATCAAAATATGCTTCCTCTAAAGATCCTAAAGAAATGCAACGTATGTATTTTGAAATTATGCGAGTTTATAAAAAGTATAATGTTAATATGTTTTCTAGTTTTTTAATGTCTTTTTTTCAAATGTTTTTATTTTTAGCTATGTTTCGTGTTTTACGTCGTTTCCGTATTCCAGGTGGTATTTTTAAAATTTATACTCAAAAACCTTTTTTAGGTGTAATGAATTTGCAACTTGAAAATAATAATGATAATTTATTTTTTTCTATATTTTTAACTTTAATAACAGGTTTGAGTATGTTTATTTTAAATCAATTAATGTTGAAAAATTCTGAAAATATAAAAAATAAAAATGTTTTATTAACTTCTGATGAATCTCAACCGATTAAACCAGAAAATATAATGAAATTTGTTAATTATGCAATGATTTTATTTATGATGTTTTTATCTTTTCGTGATCCTATGTTATCTTTATATTGGATTATAGGTAATTCTTATACTATTTTACAAACATTAATTAATAAAAAAATTATATTAAAAAAAAATGCAAAAATTAAAAAATATTAAAAATATATTGATAATATTTTAATAATTCCTGATTATTTCTTCAAGATAAGTTTTTCATATGATAAAAAATCAGGAATAAAAAATATTTTTTAAATATTAAAAATTAATTTTATTATTGATTTTTAATTTTTTTATAAAAAAAATAAAAATATTTATATTTTTATCCATAAATTATGTTAAAATCAATTAGTAAGTTTTTTCGACAAAAATTATAAATTTTTTTCGAATTAGTAATTTTTTAAATGGAGGGATAGCGAAGTGGCTAAACGCAGCAGTCTGTAAAACTGTTCCGAAAGGTACGGCGGTTCGAATCCGTCTCCCTCCACCATATTAAGTAAAATTATAGTAATTTAAGTTGATCACTACTTCTTTGAAAACTGAAGATGATATTTTATTATTTATTATGATGTTTATATCATAAAAATTTTAAATATTACTATAATTTAAATAAGT
>NZ_JAOSIS010000006.1:0-23455 GCF_030586915.1 'Vigna radiata' phytoplasma | reverse complement strand
TTTGTTAATGTTTGAGAGCGTTTTATGCTTTTTGATGAACTGATTGAAGGTTCTCATCAGAATCTCATGATTAATGGTATCAAAGTAACCTTTTAAGTCGATTTTGATAATATAATCTATTCCTTTAAATCTTTGTTTGACGCGTTTGATAGCATCATGGCAAGATTTTTTGGTTCTAAATCCAAAGCTCCATTCTGAGAAGATATTTTCGAAATAGGAAGTTAAGAGTTGTTCCAGGCATTTTTGCATCAATCTATCCTTGATGGTCGGTATGCCCAAAGGTCGGGTTTTTTTATTATCTTTAGGAATGAAGATTTTTTTGACTGGTTTTGGGTGGTAACCATTATTGACGTATTCCCGATAGTATCTTTTTAATCTTTCCAGATTGATTCCATCGATGGTTTTATTGTCAATTCCAGGTGTACCCGCCCCTTTGTTAGCGGCGATTCTATTGAATGCTGTTAACGTGTTATAAAAGTTATTCATTCCTTGTTGCAGCTCTCTTTTTAGAGAGTAACCATTTGATGAACAATTTTGAATTCTATTCAATGTTTGTAAAAGTTTAGTTTCTGGTGAAACTGTTGTTGACATAATATATCAACCCCTTTTCCTGATACCATTGAATAACTAGTAAATTACTTTGTTCTTTCGCCCTATAAGGGTGATTAACCTTCTTCTTGATAAGACGATTAACTAGATTATTCCACATCTAGGTTTACCCTTACGACTACTAAAAAGATGTTTTATCCTTGACCATCCAGACTTTTATTTCCGGATTAGTAAATTTAATTACTTAGTTTTAGGATTCTCCAAGTTACACTAAAATTCTACCTTAATTCTTTAGGGGAAGTATCCTCGTTAAGAGGCTGATTCCAGGTTTCCTTTATCTGATAAACTATCCAATACAAAATATAAATATCGATAGATTCCGGACTATCTGGGTCAAGCAACTTACAGATAGGTTCATTAATTACATCCATTTTCCTTCTTAGGCCATTACAGGCTTCTCCATCGAATTATTCGGTGGCGGAGTCATCTTGACTAATTTGCTTTCGTCACAACCCGCTTTTATGGTCTGCTATAATTCAGTATTCTTTCGTTTACTAAACCGACCATCTCCTTTCAAGGTTTATCGGCCCTGACTATTGGTTAAATAGTACGAAATTTAGGACTCTTTGGCGCCCCATCAAAAATAACAAAAATTACCAAAAATCAATAAAAACTAAAAAAATAATTAATAATAATTTTAAAATGTTTTCAAAAATTATTAAAATTTAACCAATACAATAAAAATACAAAAAATATTAAATCAATTTATACTTCAAATATTTTTTATACAATTCAATAATAAATATAGGGATAAAAGACAAAAACATAATTATATTAATATCCCAAAACGATAAATTAGCCAAATTAAAATATTTTTGGCAAATAGGAATAAATAAAATAATTAATTGCACTAAAAAACTTATTATAAAATAAATAATAAAAATCGGATTTTTTGTTTTAAGAGAAAAAATAGATTCTGATAAACTTCTAAAATTCCAAGCATGAAATAATTGTGAAAAAGCCAAAACCATAAAAGCAAAAGTTTGAGCATATTTAGCATTATCGACATCATGTATATAATATCCTAAAATAGCAGAACCAAAAACAATAACGCCCAACATCAAACCTTCGAAACAAATTTTATACAATGACGCTTTATTTAAAAAATTAATGTCTTTTTTAACCATGGAATTATTTATCATATTAGTCTCAGGCGGCTCCATACCTAAAGCTAAAGCCACTAAAGAATCAGTAACTAAATTAATCCAAAGTATTTGTAAAGTATTTAAAATAACAAAATCCAAAGGAAAACAAAAAAATCCCAATAAACTATTAAATAATATAAGACAAATTTCTCCCATATTACAACTTAATAAAAACATTAAACTTTTACGAATATTAACAAAAACATTTTGCCCTTCTTTAATAGATGTTACAATAGTATTAAAATTATCATCCATCAAAACAATATCAGCGCTTTGTTTAGTAATTTCAGTACCATTCAAACCCATAGCCAATCCTACATCAGCTTGTTTGATACTAGGCACATCATTAACACCATCACCAATCATAGCAACTACATAACCTAATTTCTGCCAAGCTCGAACAATTTTTAATTTATGTTCCGGAATAGTACGAGCATAAACTTTAATATTCGTCAAATTTTGTAATAATTTTTTTTCATCTAATTTATCTAATTCAGATCCATCGATTACTAAATCTGTTTTTTTATTTAAAATGTTTAATTTATTAGCTACTTTGATAGCTGTATAACGATTATCACCTGTAATCATAATAGTTTGAATATTAGAGTTATGACATTCCTGAATAGACTGGAAAACTTCCAATTTTAAAGGATCTTCGATACCTGTTAATCCCACTAAAATAAGATTTCGACGTAAAATATATAAAATTTCTTTAACAGAAATATTATCAGATAAAAACTGAGAATCAAAAAAATTTGTATAAGCGACTCCTAATATTTTATAACCTATTTTAGCTTGTTTATTTAATTGAAATTCAAATTCGTCTTTATATTTTGCATTTTTAATAACATTATTTTTTGTATTATTAATACAAATATAATATGATAAATCCAATAAAATTTCACCAGCACCTTTAACAATAGTAAAATATTTATTTTTATCTTTATATATAGTAATCATTAATTTGAACTCGTCATCAAAAGGAAACATTTTAATTAATTTATATTGTTTTCGTAATACATTAATATCAATATTTAAAAATTTAGCTAATTCCAAAAAAGAACGATCTACAGAATCTAATAAATCAAAACAAGAAATATTTTTTTCATTATCATGTTGAGCAATACTATTACATAAAATACCATAATTAATTAATTGTTGATAATTAGAAATTAAATTATCAGGAATTAATTGACTAGAATAATCAATATTAAAGTGATTTGAATAAACATATAAAAATTTAATTAATAATTTATTTTGAGTAAGTGTTCCTGTTTTATCTGTACAAATAACATTAATAGCTCCCAAACGTTCTAATGTTTTTAAACTTTTAACAATAGCATTGGATTTAGCAATTTTTTTTACTCCAAAAGCAAAAATAATAGTCATAATAGCTAATAAACCTTCAGGAATAACAGCCACAATTAAAGCAATGGAAGATAATAAATAACTACTTATAATATTCCAATTCAAACTATTGAAAAATAAATAATATTTTAAAATATTAAAAAGAAAATTTATAAAAATCAAAATAAAAATAATAAAACTCAAAATTTTAGTTAATCTTTGTAAATAAAATTCTAAAACTGTTTTTTCTTTTTTAACTGTTTGAGACAATTTAGTAATACGACCTATTTGCGTTCTCATTCCTGTATTAATAACTACAGCTTGGGCATTTCCATTAATTATAACAGTATTCATAAATAACAAATTTTTATTATTTAATAAATTTGAATCAATAACTTGAACGTTAGTATTTTTAGTAACTGAATTTGATTCACCTGTTAAAATGGCTTCATCCACTTGTAAATTATTAGAAGTTAATAGACGTAAATCAGCAGGAACTATATCTCCTTTATCTAAAAAAATAATATCTCCTGGAACTAAATGATCACTAACAACGGATTTTATATTAGATTCTCGTAAAACTTTGACATATATTTTAGTAGTTTGGGTAATAATATCAAAAGATTTATCTTTTTGATACTCATGAAAAACACCAAAAATAGCATTACCTAATATAATTAAAAAAATTAAAATACCTTCATACAATTCTTCTTGATGACGATTTAAAATACCTATAATTAAAGTAATAAACGCTGATGTTAATAAAATATATATAAAAAAATTATTAAATTGATTTAAAAATTTTTTTATTAAAGACTTAGGTTTGGGCTTGAACAATGTATTCAAACCATGTTCGATTAATCTAGATTGAACTTGTTGTTCTGTCAATCCTGTTTTTAAATTAGTTTGTAACTCTTCTACTAATAATGATATTTCAGAATTATAAAACAAAGAATTCATATATAACGAAAACCAAACCTTCTAAGGAATATGCCTAATAATTATTATTAATTTAAACAATAAAATTAATAAAAAAATTTTAATTATTGTCGATATAAAAAAATTAAAATCATTTTATTTGTTTAGGAATATTAGATTTAGTAACTCTAACTTTGGTTATAACTAAACCGTTATGAGATAAACCATCAAAAATCCAATCATTATACATTATTCGAATTTTTTCATTACTTTCTGGCATTCTACGCAATTTATCTAACATAAAACCGCTTAAAGTATCATAATCATCTACTGGTAAATTAGCGTTTAAATATTCTTCTATATCACACAGATGAGCAGTACCTTTTATAATAAATTCTTGATCGGAAATTTTTACAATTTCGAAATCGTTTTTATCATATTCATCCTGAATTTCGCCTAGAATTTCTTCAATAACATCCTCAATAGTTACGATACCAGCTGTACCTCCGTATTCATCAACTACAATAGCCATATGTTTTTGTTTAGACTGCATTTCTTTCAATAATTCGCTAATATTTTTAAATTCTGTAATATAAAAAACTCGCCTTAAATAATGATTAATATTAAACTTTGAATAATTATTCTTATAAGGACGTTGATCATTTGTAACTAATAAAACCTTAAAAAGATCTTTAATATGAACGATTCCTAAAATCTTATCTAAATTTTCCATATAAACAGGAAATCGAGTATATTTTTCTTTTAAAATAAATTCTCTCAATTCATTAATACTAATATCATGACGAATAGCTACAATTTCTTTTCTATGACGCATAATATCTGAAACTTTAGTGGTATTAAAATCAAAAATATTTTGTATCATATTGTTTTCATTACTATTAATAACTCCTTGACTATAAGAAGCACTTAATAAAAAACGTAATTCATCTTCTGAAACAATATCTTGAGTTTTATTCGGATCAATTCTTAAACAATATAAAATGAGATTGCTTATTTGATGTAACAACCAAACAAAAGGTTTCATAAAAAAACAAACTAAATTAAACAAACCTAACAAATAATAAGCAGTTTTTAAAGGATAAATTAAAGCAATTCGCTTAGGAATAATATCCCCTAAAACCAAAGAAAGAATAGTTAATAAAATTTGAATTTCACCATGAGAATCATGATGCAACATATAACCTTGAATAACTGTTAATATATGAATAACTATTTGAATTACAGACAAAAAATGAGTAGGTTTAGATTTAATTTTTTTAATTTTTACGGCTTTTTTAATACCTTTTTCTATTTCAAGATCTAATTTGCTTTCACTTAAAGAAACTAAAGAAATTTCAATAGCTGACAATAAAGCATTGATAAAAATTAATGCTATGATAGTCAAAATAATTATACTCATTTTATTCTATAACCTCTTTCACATTTAACTGTAATAAAATATGGGTTATAAAAAATAAAACTTTTTAAATAATTATTTTTATCATCATTTTCCATATACGTTTAAATTACCTTATTCTCCTTTTTTTAATTTCTTCTTTTATCAAGAACAACTTTTAATAATTCTACCATAAATTCAAATAAAAGTAAAATCGTTAAATTCTAAATTCATTTTAATTACAATGTTTTTAATAAGCTCTAGCAAATAAAATAGTTTGATTTGCTTTTTTGTTAGTAACAGGACAAATTTTATTTAATAATTTTTCTTTTAAAATAACTCTAGCTGTTGCTCCTGTTTCTTTTTTGATAATATCTTCCGCTTCGTTAGCTAAAACACTCATCTTAACATATCCCTTTTTAGATAAATAAATTTTAAACTCTTCATAATTATTAGCAATATAAATATTTTTTTCCATACGTTGCAAAGCATTATCGAACATGTTTTTATGAATATTTTTAATCAAATTCGAGATATTTAACAACAATTCGGAAGCATTAATAACAAGTTTTTTTCGACTGTGTCTAATAAAAATGGTTACTTGTTCGTTTTGTAATTCTTGTTCTCCTATTTCTAATCTCAAAGGAACTCCTTGCAATTCATAATGACTAAATTTCCATCCAACATTTTTATTTTGTATATCTAATTTAGTACGATATTTTTTAAACAATTGTTTATAATAAAAATTAACTTTTGTTAATAAAAGTGAATTATTTAATCTTAAAGGAATAATAACTATTTGTATAGGCGCAATATAAGGTGGCATCACTAACCCTTCATCATCGCCATGTACCATAATAATGGCACCTATTAATCTAGACGAAACAGCCCAAGATGTTTGATGTGCTAATTGCATAATAGAATTTTGATCTTGAAATTGAATCTTAAAAATTTTAGAAAAATTAGTTCCTAAATAATGAGAAGTACCTGCTTGCAAAGATTGACCGTCATACATTAAAGTTTCAATAGCATAAGTGATTAAAGCCCCTTTAAATTTTTCTTTTTCTGTTTTGATGCCTGAAATAAAAGGTATAGCTAATAATTCTTTACCTAATTTTTTATACAAATTTAAAATATAAAGAGTTTCTTTAAGAGCTTCTTGTTTAGTAGCATGAACTGTATGTCCTTCTTGCCATAAAAATTCTTTACTCCTTAAAAAAGGTTTAGTATTTTTTTCCCAACGGACTACGCTGCACCATTGATTAAATAATTTAGGCAAATCTCTATAAGAAGTAATAACACTCGAATAATACTTGGCAAAAATTACTTCTGAAGTAGGACGCAGAATTAATCTAGACAATAAAGGTTGATTAGCAACATTATCGATAATAAGAGTTTCAGGAGCAAAACCTTGAATATGTTCTTTTTCGAGTTGAAATAAATTTTCAGAAAAAAGTAATGGAAAATAAACATTCCTATGATTACTTTTTTTTAAATAATGATTTAAAAATTTTTGTATCATTTCCCACAAAAAGTAACCATTGGGCAAATAAATAAAAAAACCTGGTACATCAGAATAAGAAATTAATTTAGCTTTTAAACAAAGGTCTGTATACCATTGACTAAAATTAATATCACGACAATGAACCGTTTTAACTAATTTATTTTTCATATAATTTTTTCTTATAACCTTTTACAAAATAACCTTAAAATACTACAATTATTACATAATAAATATTTATTAAAGAATATTTTTACAATTAAAATTATCTTAATAGTATTAAAATATCGAAATAAATTAAATATTCCACCAAATTTAACATATTTAATATATTAAAAACTAAAAATAAAAATAAATATATTAATTAATTTTTTTTTAACAATTGAGAAAATAATTTAATTTGATCTGTTTTTTCCCAAGTAAATTGATCATTATTAATACCAAAATGTCCATATCTAGCAGTAATATTAAAAATAGGTTTAGTTAACTTTAATTTCTTAATAATACCTTGAGGACTTAAATCAAAATTCTTATAAATAGTATCTAGAATTAAATTGTCATCAACATTACTAGTATTAAAAGTATTAATAAACAAACCAACAGGAAAATTTAATCCAATTACATAAGCTATTTGTAATTCGCATTTATCACAAATTCCCGAAGCAACAATATTTTTGGCTAAATACCTTAACATATACGCTCCGCTACGATCTACTTTAGAAGCATCTTTGCCGCTAAAACAACCGCCTCCATGATGCACTCCGCTACCATAACTATCTTGGATAATTTTTCTCCCAGTTAATCCGGTATCAAAACAAGGACCTCCTTGTGCAAAACTTCCTGCTGGATTAATATAAAATTTAGTTTTTAAATTGATAAATTTCGATGGAATAATAGGGTTAATGATGTATTTTATAATAGAATCTGAAAAATTTTTATTATTTTTAACAATATCACTATGATGACAAGAAACAACAATCGAATCAATATAACTAGCATTACCATTTTCATCATATATCATAGTTAATTGTGTTTTACCATCTGGTTTTAAAAAAGGTAAAATTTTATTTTCTCTTATTTTAGTTAATTGTAAAGATAAATTTCGAGCTAATATAAACTGTAAAGGCATAAAATAGGCTGTTTCGTTTGTAGCATAACCAAACATTAAACCTTGATCACCAGCGCCACCATTGACAGAAACAGCTTTATGATCGGGATAGATTAACTCGGTTTAGAAAGTGCATTGATAATTTAACTTTCATATTCGCAATTAGCCCCCCACAGAACCGGACAAGCAAGTTTCCAAGCATCCGGCGCCTAATATCTGATTACAGATATTGAAACTCTTTCGCCATGTAAAGGTTATTACCCTTTGCCGTGGTCAGGTTCTTCTAAAATATTCCAATCCTAGAATTAAACTGACGACTACTGTAAGTTTCGCTTTTCCCTTGAGCCTAACAGCTGTTAGTTTTAACCCTTTGGTGGTGCTTTTAGGGAGATCAAAGTTACGACATAATTCTACGAGAAGTGTTAGGTGCAGTTTACAATTGTTGCCAATTGGAGCATTCATAAAAATATTAATAACAATATTTTAATGAAATTAGTGTAGAAAAGGGTTAGTTTTTAACCATATTGATAATATAAATGATGCAAAATTCTAACATCATATATCTTTCCTAATCCTGGTGTCAATACCTTACCAGAATGTTTACAGATTACCACGCTACCTAACCGCTTAGGGATTTTCACCTTCTCCTTAACTTCTGGTCTGGCGCTGACTTATTGACTAGATATTTCGTCTCATCGCGCTTGCGTGCTTTTGCTGTTATTAATTACTCTTTCGAGACAATTAATCAAGCCCACCTTACAGTGTTTACGTGACCTCTGGAGATTATCGCTCCAGGCTATGCGTTAAATAGCGGAATTATGCGCATCTTTTGCGCCCAATTTCTTCAGATTGTTGATTTAATCGGGATAGAAATTAGAGCGTTTTAAGTATTTCATTCATTTACTCTAAGCCCCCCACACCACCGGACAAGCAAGTTTCCAAGCATCCGGCGGTTCCAAAACATAAATAAATTAAAATTTATTAAAATGTTTTAGTTTCTCTTTCGCCTTGCAATTAGCTTTCCTAATTTCCTTGGAGAGTCAGTTCACTTAAAAATTCCATTTTAAGCTTTAAATATCTCTCGACTACTATGATTCTGCTTTTCCCTTGCTTTTTTGAAATACAAAAAAGTTTAGGGAGATGAAAGTTACTCTAAATATTTACCTCATGATATTAGGCGAGAAGACCAAATAATATTTAATTATAAAAAAATATAATATTGGTAGGATTGCAAATAAAATTTTTTCCAAAAGAAAAGAACAATTATAAAAGACATTTAATATCCTTTTATAAGATTGCAAACTGTCGAATAAATAGCTACAACAGGTTTCGTTATTACTCCTTTTTTCTCTTCAATTCTGCTTCTAGAATTTATCCATAATCATATTTCAACTTGCAATCGCTTTCTTGTATAGCTATATTCTACTCACGTTGCTTTGAGAATTTGCTATAATTACTTCTATTTTCATAGAAATAACCAATTCTCTGTTGCCGTTTTTTGTTCCAAAACGTACAATAGGTTAAATTGCGAAATATTTAGGCATCTTTTCCGCCCTTAAATTAACGATTAACAAATCTGAATAATAAAAATTATCTTCTTTATTTATATATCCTATATTTTTTACTGTTTCTCGAATAATAGTTTCTATTGTTTGTTTTTCTAAATTAATAGAACTTTTAATTTCTCCACAAAGAATAATTTTATTTTTAGTTACTATCGTTTCAATAGCGACTTTTGCATTAGAATCTTGTTTAAGATAAGCATCTAATAAAACATCAGAAATTTGATCTGCTATTTTGTCAGGATGTCCTTGAGTAACTGATTCTACAGTAAACTTTTGCATTTATTGATTAAAAACTCACTTCCTTATATTACACTTTATAACAATAAATTATTTTTTATACCTAACAATAAAAAAAGACTTTTGCAAGTCTTTTTTTATGATATATAAAAATAAATTAAAAAATTTTATTAATTCGCACAGCTTTTAAACCTTGCTGGGTAGATTCTACATCAAATTCAAAAAGAGCACCTTGATAAAAAAAATTTCTTCTATCTTCAGGCGTCATTTCTATAACAGATCTATCTGCAATTTGTGAAACATGGAAAAAAACTTCTTCTAATGATTTAGTATCTAAACCAATTAACTCTTTAATTTCTGAATATTTGTCATTAATAGCATCGCTTGAAAATTCAGAATCTGATGACATATCTTTTAATTCTTGTACTTTATTTTGCAACATTAATTGCTGTTCTTCGGATAAATTAGGATTTCTATAAATAAATCCATAATTTCCTTTTTCTTCATGATTATCTGTTGTTCTTTTTTCTGAAAAAAACTTTAAATAACCTATACTACGTGGACTAATTTGATCTGCTGACATTTTAAAAAAAACTCCTCTGCAATTGCATTCTAATTTCATTCTCTAATTTTATTTTAATTAGTCGAAATAGTCACTTCCATTATACACAAATTCATAATAAAATTAAATATTATATTTAACAATGAAACAATAAAATTTAATATTACAAAAATTATTTTTTTTATTATGTTTATGATATAATTATTTATTAAATGCTAAACAATATAGCCCTTATAGTTTAATGGTAAAACACATCAATGGTAATGATGTAATATAAGTTCAATTCTTATTAAGGGCACCAATTATTTTGTAAAATCCATTAAATTTTTTGGTAAAATCTAATAGTAAGAGAAACTAAATAATAATTTTTAAAAAAATTATAATTTATAATTAAAATGCGGGTGTCGTATAATGGTTATTACATATGCTTGCCAAGCATATAATGAGGGTTCGATTCCCTTCACTCGCTCCATAAAAATTAACAATATTTATAAAAAATTATTACTGTTAAAGTAAAAAAACAAACTAAACAAAAATTTTTTATTAATTATCACTAAATAAATATTTTTAATAAATAAAATATTATTTTATTAAATTTTAAAATTTAATAATTTTTAAAAATAAAATTTCGAAAAATTATAAATTAATCAAAATCGAATTAATAAATATTTAAATTTAATAAAATCAAAAAATTAGCAAGAAAATATATTTTATTAATTATTAAAAAGATTAAAAATTATTGAAATTTTTTTAAATTTAAAAGATTATTCAATTAAATAAGACACCTAACAATTAAAACGCCATGTAATTATATTTATTAAAATATCGTACATAAATCAACTCAAAATCAATGGCCAAAATTACTAAAGAAATTTTAGGCCATATTTTAGATAAATCAAAAAAATTTTGAAATTAATAAGAATGATCGAAAAAATAATTAATTAAAAATAAAAATCGATTATAAAATTTTTACCAATGTATTTCGCTATATGCAGTAAATATAACTTCTCTTATCTTTAAACAACAAACAAATAGATAACAGATTTTTAACATCACCAAATTATTTTTTTAATTTTTTATAAACAATTTTATATAGTAATTATTTTATTTTTATAAGTAAAAAATTTAATATTTTATTATGTCTAAAATTTTTATTTATTTTTATAAAAATTGGTAATACTTTTTTAATATTTAAATACTTAAAAAAAAATAAAAAAGAAATATTTGATTAAGATAAAAACTTAATTAAGAATATTTCTTTTTATTATTTTTAACTGATGACGTTTAATAATTAAACTACGTTTAGCTTGAAAATCACCAGGATGTTTTTTAACATGATATGATAATACTTCGATATTAGAGTTTAATAAATTAAACTGTACTTTATTGGAACCCGTATTCACGAGATTAGCATCACATTGTTCTAAAATTTTTTTCTTTTGCTCTTTATTCAAAGCCATGGCTCAGTGATATCCTTTCAAACTACAAAAACAAAATTAATTTAAATTAATCAATAGATTAATTAAATTAATTATTATTTATGTCAATCAATATTATTAAATATTTCTCCTTTAACGAATAATTATAACTTTAAAAATTTTTCCACATCTAAAATAAAAATAGTAGCTCCACCAACAGAAACTTCAGAAGGCAAAGAGTAATAAGCGGAAAATTCATTTAAAATATCATTCGGTATAATTTGTGTTTTTTGTCGAGAATGGAATCTAATAATTTCTATAGCTTGTTCCACTTTATCAACTGATAAACCTATAATTAAAGTAACATTTTTTTTACTTAAAAAGCCTCCTTGAGTTGATAATCTTGTGCTAAAAAAGTTATTTTTACTTAAATTATGTTGTACTTCATCAGCATCTTCTGATGAAACAATAGCTAAAATTAATTTCATTTTTTTATTCATATGCTACTATTATATAATATTTAAATCTATAAAAAATATTATTTTATAAAAAAATTCAATAATATATATTTCCAAATACAATAAATTCAATTTAATTTACAATTAAAATAATATATTTGAAACATATATTAAAAAAATGGAGGCCCTGAACGGATTCGAACCGATGTTCAAGCTTTTGCAGAGCTATGCCTTACCACTTGGCTACAGGGCCATAAAAATAATAATAAAAGAAGTAAAAATACTATTTTCCAAAATATCTAAATAATAAAAATTTAAAATTTATTGCATTTAAATAACTGAAAAAATAATATAAATTAATATTCTTTTAATCATTAAATTAATTTATTTTTTCTCTTTATGGAGTAAATATTTTCTTTCGAAAGGACAGTATTTATTTAATTCCAAATTTTTAGAATTTTGTTTTTTATTTTTATAAGTATGATAATTTTCTCTGCCACATTTCTGACAAAATAATTTTACTAATTCACTCATTTTTCTAATAACCTCATGAATATTCTGAAAACTAAATAATCCAAATTATTACTAAAATTAAAACGATAATTAATATCGTTATAAATTAAAAAAATAGCTATAAAACTATTCTTTTAATACTATAATAAAATTTTTAAATATTTAATATTTATTAAACTATATTGAAATTGAACTACAAAAAAATTTAATTTACATTAAATTTCAATTATTTTAATAAGTTTTTTATCCAAAACCTCTGGATAACGATATTTTACTTCTCTCATTTTCTTAAATAAAACACATACAATTTTATTTTGAATATCAATTCTAGTAACTACACCTATTTCTTGTTCGCCTGCAACACTAACTTTAGCTCCAATAAAATGGCGATAATGATTAATATTTTGATCTAAATAATTCAAAAAAAATCAACCTCTTTTTCCAACAATTTAATTTATATATTTTATTATTCGGATAAGATTTTTTTAAAATCTCTTTTAACTTTAGGACTCATTTTAAATGTTGGTACTGTTTGAGGAGGAGTAATTCTGATTTCAGATGTAGTAGGTATTTTAAATTTTCTTGATTTACGATAGGACATTTTAAAAAAACCTAAATAAGGAATTGTAAATTTTTCTTTTTTATTTAAAGTGTCACCCATGATATCATATAAAGATTTGAAAAATTTAACAACATCTTTTTTTTTCATATTTGTATCTTTAGCTACTTTAGATATCAATTCAGCCTTACTCATTATTTGTTTTGGCTCCTTTATTAAATTTTAAAATCATTTTCAATTAAATAAAAGCTAAAAATCTTTTTAACTTTTTATTAAAATCCAAATTTAGAGAAAATAAATTAATGTTTTTATGAACAAAATAATATAAATATATTCTTAAACATTAAAATAATGTCAAAAAACTTGAATCTAGTTTGATTTTAGCATAAAAATAAGTTTTATTAACACAAAATCGTTATTTTAATGTAAATTTATTTCATAATCGCTTTAAAGAGATAATTTATAGGTTTATTTTCTATAACCACTTGATAAGCACTTTTAATAAGGGGCAATTTTATATTTTTATCTAACATTAAATGATAAAAAGCTTTTAAATTATTAATACCTTCTATAGTTTGTTGACTATTATGATAAATTGATGCAATATCCAAACCTAAACCTATTTGGATACCAGCTTTATAATTACGAGAATTTTCATTAAAACTCGTTACTATTAAATCACCTAAACCTGCTACGCTTAAAATTGTTTCTAAAGAAAACCCTAAACATTTCATTAACTTATATAATTCCATAATAGCTATACTAAAAAAAGCGGATTTAGCATTATTTTTAAAATTATTCCTATCTAAAATACCACTGATTAAAGACAAAACATTTTTAAAAGCACTACATATCTCGCAACCATAAACATCATTAGACAAAAAAACTTTTAAATAATTTTTATTAGTAAAAATACGATTTATCAATTTAGCGAATTGTAAATCAGAAGAAGCAGATACTAAAAAAGTTAAATATCCTTCAATAACTTCTTCAGCATGAGATGGCCCCATAAGGCAACCATAATTACCAATTTTAAATGAATCCAATTCTTCTTGAATAATTTCTTGAATAGTCTTATAACTTTCCACTTCTATACCTTTAGAAACATTAATAAAATTTTTTGATCGTTGTTCCAAAATAACATTGATTTCTCGCAACAATAATCTTATTTTTTGCGCAGGTATAGATAAAATTATTAAATCAGAATATAATAAAGCTTCAGATAAAATATAAGTAGCTTGAATTTTTTGATTTAAAGCTTTAATAAAAACAGGGTGTTTATGTTGTTTAATACAATTTACATATTCAATATTATTATCATATACTAAAACCCAATGGCCATTATCTGATAAAACTTGAGCTAAAGTAGTTCCCCAAGCTCCACCGCCTATAATAGTAATTTTTTCTTGCATATACGCTAACTTTTCCTTTTGAAAATGATTTTAATAGGTAACCCTTGTAATTCTAAATTTAATCTCAATTGATTTTTCAAAAATCTCTCATAAGAAAAATGAATAAATTTCGGTTCATTAACCAAACAAACAAAAGTAGGCGGTTTATTAAAAATTTGTTTTAAATAATAAAAACGAGCTTTACCTTGTTGAAAAATGTGAGGCGGATTTAATTGAATAGCTTTATACAAAATATCATTCAAAACATGATCTGTAAAATTACTTTTATAATTGGCAAAAATCTTATCCAAAATCTTTATAAACTCATCTAAATTATATTTTTGCAAAGCAGAAATATTAATTAATGGCATATAATCAAGAAATTTTAATTCATTTCTTATATTAATCTTAAATGTATCATAAACCTGATCTGTTTTTGAAATTAAATCCCATTTGTTAGCGATAATAATACAAGGTTTATTTGCTTTAAAAATCATAGAAGCGATATTTTTATCTTGATCACTAATTTTTTGACTCGAATCCATCATAAAACAAACAATATCGCTTTCTAATATAGCCATCGAAGTTCTTAAAAAACTGTATTTTTCTTTACCAGCTTTTATTTGCCCTCTTTTTTTTAAACCTGCTGTGTCAACAATACAATAAAAACGCTTATTATATTCAAATATATTATCAACTATATCTGTGGTAGTTCCAGGAATACTAGAAACAATCATTCTTTCTTCGGATAATAAAGCATTTATAAAAGTAGATTTACCAACATTAGGTTTTCCAATCACACAAAACTTAACCATATCTTCAGTTTTAATGTTATTAGGAATTTGCTCTAATGGACGTTTAGAAATAATACTATCCAAAAGCGTCCCTATACCGATACCATGGAGAACACTAATACCTAAAATTTCATTAAAACCTAAACTGTAAAAATCATAAGTTTCCGATAATAAATTAACATTATCCATTTTATTAACTGCCAATATTACTTTTGAAATTTTCGAATATAAAAGTTTTGCTATTAACAAATCATCTTGAGTAATTCCATCTCGAATATCTGTTACAAATACAATTACATCCGCTTCTTGAATAGCTATTTGAGTTTGATATTGAATTTTTTCCTGAAAAGGTAAATCGTTAAAACTAATACCACCTGTGTCAATAATGATAAAATTTTGATTTAACCATTGAGTATCAGCATAAATACGATCTTTAGTAGTGCCAGCTTTCGAATCCACTATAGCTAATCTTTGCCTTAAAAGACGATTAAATAAACTAGATTTACCTACATTAGGGCGACCTACAATAGCTACTTTAAACATGTTTTAACCGATATTTCCCTTTTAATTAAATTCTCTATTGCATTCACTGTTTCTTCAATAGACAAATTAGTACTATCTATTAAAATAGCATCTGCTGCTTTTTTTAAAGGAGCAATAGAGCGTTTTTCATCTTTTAAATCTCGTAATTTAATTTTTTTCATTATCTCAAATAAATTTATAAAATCTTTATTTTTAATTTGTAAATCTTTTTGTTTCCTTAAAGCTCGTTGCTTTATACTAGCAGTTAAAAAAATTTTTAAATTAGCATCGGGCATAACAACGGTACCAATATCCCGTCCATCCATAATAATATAATCATGTTCACGCATTATTTGATGTTGTAATATTAAAATTTTATTTCTAACAGGTAACAAAGAAGAAATATTTGAAACTTTACTTTCAATATCAAAATCGTTTAAATTAACAGAAAAATATTCATTATTTAAATAAAAACCATTATTTGTTAACCTAATATTTAAATTTTGTAATAATTTTTCTAATTCATGAAAAGCCAAATTATCATTATTATAATTAATTTCACTTTTTAATATATAAAAAGTAATTATACGAAATAATAATCCGGTATTTAAATAAAACCATTTTAATTTATTAGCTAATAGTTGACTAACAGTACTTTTACCAGCTCCAGCTGGGCCATCAATAGCTACTTTAAAATTCATAGCAATAAAAGAAACTCCTTAATATAAACAATATTTTAATTAAAATAAAAAATTCTTAAACATAAAAAAAATTTTAAATGATTAAATTTATTTTTCGTTATAACGAGAAACATAACAATCATTAGAGGTATTAATAATAATCTTTTCTCCTGTTTCAATAAACACAGGAACTTTTATAATTAAACCTGTCTCTAAAACAGCTTCTTTATAAGCAGTATTGCTTTTACGATTATTGTCTCCGGAAATAACAGGATCTGTTTGATGCACTTTTAAAACTATTTTATCTGGTAAAATTGTTCCTAAAATATTATTTTGATCACAAAAAAGAAATTCAACCATAACATTTTCAGCTAAATATTTTTTAATATTTTTAACATCTGATTCAGCAATTTCAATTTGTTCATAAGTATTTTCGTTAAAAAAAACGTATATTCCGTTTTGTATATAAGAAAATTTTAATTTCAATTTATTTACTAAAGCTGTTTCAATTTTAATACCTGAATTGAAAGTATATTCAATAATACTACCTGTTTTTAAATTTTTTAATTTACTTCTAACAAAAGCAGAACCCTTACCAGGTTTAACATGAAGAAAATCAATTATTTGATAAATATTATTTTTTAATTTAATAGTCATTCCTGTTTTAAAATCATTTGTATTAATCATTTAATTTACCTTTTTTCAAAAAATTTTTAATTATATCAATAGATTTCGTTTCTAATTGAGGATCCAAAGCTTCTAATTGCACCAAAGATAACATTTGATTCATAAACCAAGTTTTTTGTCTTTTAGCATATTTAAGAGTTTTGGTAATGATTAAATCATAAGCTTGTTGAAAAGAAATTTTCTTTTCCAAAAACTCTTTAATCTCTCGATAACCAATAATATTAAAATTAGCATTAGGATATTTATTCATTAAATATTTAACTTCTTGAACAAAACCTTGTTTTAACATTTGTTCTAATCTTAATATAACACGCGGTTTTAAAAATTGAGTTTCTATATTCAAATAAATAGTCAAAATATCAAATAATGGCCTGTTTGAACCATTCTTTTGAGACCTTAAACTATTACAAATTGCTTGACGATAAGCACTAATAATCCGGCGCGGGTTTTTAATATCTAAAACTAAATTCGGATCTTTTTCGAAAAGAAAAGTTAACATATGTTCGATGGTTACATTTTGATAAAATTGATTTTCATAATTTTTAGAAATATTTAATTCATAATCAAATAAAGCTGCTTTAATATAAAGACCACTGCCACCAACAATAAAAGGAATTTTAATATTCATAATTTTATTTCTTACATCTTTTTGGAAATAAAAAATATTATATTGTTCTCCAGGATTAATAATGTCCAACAAATGATGAGGGATATGAGTATCTTTAAGCGAAATTTTGGAAGAACCAATATCAAATTCTTTATACATTTGAACTGAATCAGCATTAATAATTTCTCCACAAAAAAAATTAGCTAATTTCAAAGAAAGAGAAGTTTTTCCTGAAGCAGTTGGACCTACAATAACTATAATTTTTTTTTGCATTTTATTATTCATGATATTTAATTTTCATAATTTTTTGTTTTTTACCTAATGTCAAAACCACTCCATTTAATTGTCTTTTGCCTTTAGCAATTTTATGTTTTAATTTATGATTATTTAAAAAATTATTAATAATAATATTTTTATCTTGACCTATTATACCATCCAAAGGGCCTGTCATACCTACATCTGAAATATAAAGAGTTTTTTTAGGCAAAATTCTTTCATCATTTGTTTGAACATGAGTATGAGTACCGACAATAGCATTAATTCTTCCATCAAAATAATTCGCTAAAGCTAGTTTTTCGCTAGTCGCCTGAGCATGAAAATCTAATAAAGCATAATGATATTGATTTTTATAAACTTTTAAAACATTTTCTACTTTTTTAAAAGGGCAAGATAAAAATTTATTATTCATAAAAACCCGACCCAAAGCGTTCATAATTAAAAGTTTTTTATCTTTATACTTAATAATTTTATGACCATAACCTATATGTAAACTATCATCATTTAACGGTCTTATAATATTAGTATGCTCTATAAATGACTTTAAATCATGATTTTTCCAAGTATGATTTCCCATAGTAATCATATTCACACCTGAAATTTTTAAATTATAAAAACTTTGAAAATCTAATCCTTGTCCTTCTGCAGCATTTTCTGCGTTAGCGACAACAATATTAATTTGATAACGTTGTTTTAAAAAATTAATTTTTTCAATTAAATAATTAATTCCTATGGAACCGCAAATATCTCCAATAAAAAGAATATTCATAATGATACTACCTTTGTATTAAAATTAACTAATGCTTAAATTTGAAATTTCGGTCAAACGAACTTCTCTAATAACAGTTATTTTAATACTACCATTATATCTAATATTTTTCATAATTTGATCTTTAATTGTTTGAATTACTGTAAAAATTGCTAAATCATCAATTTGTTTAGGATCCACAATAACTCTTATTTCTCGACCAGACTTAATAGCATAAGATTTTTCTACACCGGGAATTTTATTAGCGATTTCTTCTAATTGAGTAATTCTTTTAATATAATTATCTAATGAATCACGGCGAGCGCCTGGTCTAGAAGCGCTAATGGCATCTGCAATAGCAACCAAAACAGCAATAATACTACTAGGTTCTTGATCTTCATGATGAGATGCTACAGCATCTATTACTTCTAAAGGTTCTTTATGTTTCATAACAATATCTAAACCTATTTTTACATGACTTCCTTCTAATTGATAATCTAAAGATTTTCCAATATCATGCAATAAACCTGCTCTACGAGCTAATAATTCATTTTCTCCTATTTCTGCAGCTAATTTACCTGCTAAAAAAGATACTTCTAAAGAATGTTGTAAAACATTTTGACCATGACTAGTACGAAAATGCAAAGAACCTAATAATTTTATTAATTCTTCGTTTAAAAACCCTATTTTAGCTTCTAAAACAGCTTCTTCACCTATATCTTGAATAAAATTATCGAGTTCATCTTGAACCTTGGTAAAAGTTTGCTCTATACTAACAGGTGTAATACGTCCATCTAAAATTAAAAATTCTAAAGTTCGACGTGCTATTTCACGTCTTTTAGCATCAAAAGAACTTAATATAACAGTATTTGGTATATCATCTATAATTAAATCTACTCCTGTTATAATTTGAAAAGTTCTAATATTTCGTCCTTCTTTGCCAATAATTCTCCCCTTTAATTCGTTATTATCTAAATAAACTATATCCACATTATTTTCAGAAGAGATTTTACGAGATAATTGTTGCATAGCCGAAACTAACAAAACATTAGCTTTCTTTTTAACTTGAAATTTACATTCTTCTTCTTGAGATTTTATATAACTCATAATTTCTTGTTGAGAATTTTTGCGAATTTCATCCATAATAATTTTTTTAGCTTGTTCCTTAGTTAAAGAAGCAATGTTTTCTAATTCATTTTGTTGTTTTATAATGAGATTTTGAACTTTATTTTGCATTTGTTCAATTTGTGTTTGAGAAATATTAATTTTTTGTTCTTTCATATACAACAATTCTTCTTTATCGTTTAAATATCTAGTACGAGAATTTAATAATTCTTCTTTATGAATAATCTGTTCTTCTAAATTAACAATTATGCGTCTTCTTAAATTCAAATCTTCTTCCACTTCTTTTTTTAAAATATGGATTTCTTGTTTAGCTTTTGAAATCATTTCTTGAGCTATTATTTGGGCATTAGAAATTTTTTCTTGAGCATTTTTTTTTGTTGTTTGTATAATTCTTTTAATTTTTTGTTGATAATAAAAAATTAAATAATACAAAAATCCTAAAATGACAATAATTAAGGGCAAGTAAATAAACAAAGCAAGGAACCATTTTGTTGATGTTCCTAACATAATAATAAATTTATGCCTTCCGTTGTAATTGTTTGTTTTAAATATTATTTAAACTTAATTGATTAAATTATGATAAAAAACAAAATATTTTTTTATAATTAAATTTTTTTTGAAATGCTCTACATCTAATAATTTTTTTTTAAAAAACAAAAAAAATAAACAAATTAATTTTTAATTAATTTGCTTATTATAATTATAATTTATAAAAAACCACATTTAATTATTAAAATAATACATACAATACTAATTAGATAAAAGTACGTACATTACATCCCATATATTTTTATATTAAGATTTAAATTATTTTATGTTAAATTAAATGAGTTAGTAACGAAATTAATAATAATTACAATATTTATATATTGGACTAAAAAATCAAGAAACTTATAATTTTAATAAAAAAACATATTAATATAATTGTCAAAAACATTATCTGAAAGCAAAAACAATTTTATAAAAAGTTGTGCGTATCAAACCAAACGAAGAAGCTATAATAGTTTTTAATACAGATGGCGAGATTTTTTTAGATCGGGGAATATCTTTAATTATTTTAGCATTAGCATTTGTAGAAGATTTTTTATTAAGATATTTTTCACCGTAATCTAAATCTTTTTCCATCAAACTATCGGAAATTACAGAAAGTTTTTCGTTATCTTCGTATTCAGAATCTATTATTGTTAACGAATTGTCATTTGTAGAAATTTTTTTGTTATCTTTGTATTCAGAATCTATTGATGTTAACAAGTCTTCATTTGCGGTGATAGAAGATATTTCATCATAATAAATATTTTTTAATTCTAAAATATCATTATCTTGTTTTTGCAATTTATTTATAGCTTTTTTTCAGTTTTTTCCTTATACTCTACAGAATCCAAATTCTGATTTTGATTAGAGATATATCTTGTTTTTTTGTTTTTTGATCGTCTAGGAGATTTCTGAGAATTAAAGACTACACGGTTTCTATTGAACTGACCTTGTCCTAAAGATTTTGAATTATCAGTTTCTGCATGGCCTACCTTTAACTGACCTTGTCCTAAAGATTTTGAATTATCAGTTTCTGCATGGCCTACCTTTAACTGACCTTGTCCTAAAGATTTTGAATTATCAGTTTCTGCATGGCCTACCTTTAACTGACCTTGTCCTAAAGATTTTGAATTATCAGATGTTGTTACATATTCTAAAGGTTTAGCGCTTTGACTTTGACCATCATAATATTGATTTATCTTTTTATCAATATAATCACCTAATTTATTTAGAAGGCCCTTATCAGCAACATTTCCAGCTATATTACCTAACAAATCAATTGTTTTATTTAATGTAGTAGTAGTAGGTGAATCTAATTTTTTATCATCTATTTTATCAGTTTTTTGATTATTAATGTTTGTGTTATATAAAGAATCAGAACTAGATGGTGTTGAAGCAGAAATATATTCTAAAGAATTATCGAAATTAACACTATATTCATCTTGTTCATGTGAATAGAAATAACATAACTCATTTCCATAAATATTTATATAAATTATGTTAAACCCTCACCCAAACCGCACGGGCATATTCCTATGCATACGGCTTTCCGAGTTAAATTATACATTATTATATGTATCTTTTCCTCTGTTTTTCTTCCCCTTGTGTAACAGGAATTACCTGCGCCTTGGTAGGACATGACCCCTACGAGTACTATATCGAGATAGATTAAATCGGTTTTTGGAAAGCGAAATTTACGCTTTCATATTCGAAATTAGCCCCTCACGGAACCAGACAAGCAAGTTTCCAAGCATCTGGCGCCTAATATCTTTGTTATTGCTAACTTAAATAAATTATTACTTATTTATTTTATGACATTCACAGATATTTTATTTTTTTATAAATCAAAAAATTTTTATTTATTAAAAGATTATTAATTAATAATATCCACAATATAGAATTTTATGGCAATTGTTAATAATAAAACTTCTAATTTACCCATTTAACAATAAATTATTTATAAATAAATGATTAAAATATTATTTGTAGATTTCTCGAATAAGTTGGGTGGTTTTTTAGTAATTCTGAGAGTTCTAGCTTTTCAAGTATTATTAATCTTTTTAATATTTTCATAAATCATTATTAATTAATATACATCAAAAAATAATATTAATATAGATTTTATATATCATGAATATTTTGAAATTTTTATTTAATTATTTTTAAAAATAATAACTAGACTCATAAAATCAGAAACCAAAATTCCATTCGGTGAATTTTTCTTCATAAACAAGCGTTAGTAATGAATTCATTTTTTGATTGAATCATTCTAGCTTTAATAATTGAGATACCTAACAAAATAAATATTAGTGACCATTTATAATTAAAAATAATTACATTACTTTCGGGTAAATTAGTACAAATTAACAAATTATTATTTAATAGATTTATCATTTTTTTTAATTAAATATATCGATAATTTTTATTATCAACTGTAACCATAAATATTATTATGTTATATTGATTAACTCTCGTTTATATTGGTTTTTTAGAATTTATTTTTTAAAACTATATTAGAGAGATAATTATTAAAATTCCTTTAAATTGCAATTTATTTTTGATCAATAAATATAAAATATTTAGTAGTATTTATAATCTACATCATTAGAGGAAGTTATTTAAGAATGTCAAAGATATTGAAACTCTTTCGCCATGTAAAGGTTATTACCCTTCGCCGTGGTCAGGTTCTTCTAAAATATTCCAATTCTAGAATTAAACTGACGACTACTGTAAGTTTCGCTTTTCCCTTGAGCCTAAC
>NZ_JAOSIS010000053.1:0-1051 GCF_030586915.1 'Vigna radiata' phytoplasma | reverse complement strand
CACTCATTAAAATGGATTGATTATTAATGTGAAGAGATTGTTTTTTGAGCTCATATGAGTGTCATTCCTCTGATTAATTGACTTTTCTTCAACATGATTTATTTATTCTTTCGAAAAATCTTGATTGATAAAAATTTGGAATAACTTGGAGATTATTTTATATTTACTAATTTTTTTTTTATTATAAATAGAATAGGAATAACAATTAATAAAACTAACAATAAAAAAACATTATTTATTAAAACACCAAGCCATCCTTGAGAGAAATTATTATAAAAATTTAAATCAAAAAAATCATTAATTATTGAGCTGATATTACAGTATAAAAAAGGATTCATAAAATTATAAGGATATTGATAAAAACGTTGATTTTCGATCGAACCTAAAATTAAGGAATAAAAAAGATAAAACAAAGGATGGATTAAAGCTAAATAATGTTTAAGGCAAGGGGCCAAAGGAGGATTAACATAACAATTACTAAAATAAAAAATAGTAAATAATATCGGAATATAAGTATGTTCACATAAACTCACTGTTAAAAATTCATATTTAAAATTTTCATAATCTACAAAAGGATCGGCGATTAAATTCCAAACGACGCCGGTTAATAATATATCAATTAAAACACAAAAAGCCCATAAAGAATAATTTTTATGATTTCGAAATTTAGAATTTAAAGTTCCAATACAAAATAAAAGAACTAAAAAATTACTTTGAAAAGTGAAATTATAAAAAGTATTATAAAAAGCGCCACTTATCAAAGTTAGTAATTTTTGCTCTGAGTCATAATTACGAAAAGAATAATTATTTAATTTAATGAAATAAGTGGCACTTGAAAATATAATTAATACAATTAAAAAAACAAAAGCTTTACTAGATAATTTTTTTTTTGAATTATCAAACATAGATAAATCTTCCTTTTTTACAATTTAATATTTAATTTATTATCCTTATCATTATTGATATAAAGAATATTAAATATACACTTCTTTAATAAGTTAATATTTATATTACTAATAATTTTATAAAAAATTTCATAGAAAATTTCATA
>NZ_JAOSIS010000052.1:0-1213 GCF_030586915.1 'Vigna radiata' phytoplasma | reverse complement strand
ATGAATTTCAATTTTGATTCTCTTTTTATAGAAAATTTTATTAAAATTGATGAAATACCGTTTGATTTTAAACGTCGAATTATGACTATTTCTCTTCATAATATTCTTGAAGATTACTATTTAATTATCAGTAAAGGAGCGATTGAAGAAATATTAAATATTTGTGATTATGCTGAATCTATTGATCCGATAACTAATCAATCTCAAATATTAAACATTGATAAATCTAAAATTTTAAATTATGTTTCCCATTATAATCAATTAGGATTTCGTGTAATAGGAGTTTCTTATAAACTGATTAGAAAAAATCATAATTCTACAAATAATAATGATGAACATATAGAAAATAATATGATTATGTTGGGTTTTTTAATTTTATTAGATCCTCCAAAAATTAGTTCTGCAGATGCTGTTTTAGCTTTAAAAAGTTGCGGCGTAGATGTTAAAATTTTGACCGGTGATAATGAAGTTTTATCTAAAATTATTGCCAGTAAAGTTAATATTCAATCTTCAGAATGTTTATTAGGTTCTCATTTGATCGAAATGAGTGATGAACAAATTTATAAAAAAGCTTGTTATACTAGTATTTTTGCTAAATTATATCCAGAACAAAAAGCTAGGATTATTAATATTTTTCGTCAAAAAGGACATATTGTTGGTTTTATAGGGGATGGCATTAATGATGCTATCGCCATGAAAGCCGCAGATTTATCTATTACTGTCGATTCAGGAGCTGAGGTTGCTAAAGAATCAGCAGATGTTATTTTATTAAATAAAAATTTAACTGTACTAAAAGATGCCATTTTAGAAGGTCGTAAGAATTATATTAATATGTTAAAGTATATTAAATTCACTTTAGCTTCTAATTTTGGTAATATTTTAAGTATTTTATTAGCTTCTTATTACTTGCCTTTTATTCCTTTTATGCCAATTCAAATTTTGTGTTTAAATTTAATTTATGATTTATCTTGTTTGGTATTACCTTTTGATGATGTAGAACCAATTTATTTACATAAAAAATCTCGCTGGGATAGTCGTAATATTTGTTTTTTTATGATTACCTTCGGAGTATTAACTTTTATTTTTGATATTTTGTTTTGTTCCAGTTTGTTATGGAATTATGGTATTTTTTCTTCTAATAATTGGGATTGCGATAAAATTAATTTATTTAGAGCAGGGTGGTTTATTTTTTCAATTTGGACTCAATTTTTGA
>NZ_JAOSIS010000050.1:0-1434 GCF_030586915.1 'Vigna radiata' phytoplasma | reverse complement strand
GAAGGAGTCTCTTGTCAAAGCAAAAATATTATTACTCAAGGGATTTTAAATACTTTTATCCATAATTTACAAACTGCTAAACTTTTTGATGTATCACCACAAGATGATAAATCAATCCAAAGATGAATAAGATGGGTTTGTTGTTTGACATACTTCATTATCAATGTTTAGTCGTTACAACAAAATATTCTTAGTAGTTAATATTATTTATATTGTTGTCCAAAGAATATTGATGATGCATTAGATGTCTTGAGATGTGTTAAACCATTATTTAAATATATTTATAATTATTTATTTTTATGATGTGACATGGGTGTTTTACTTTTTTAATAATATTTGCTTTATTAGGAGTTAGTCACTTTTGTGGTTTATGTTTTATGTTTAAGTTTGTGTATGCCTACATTGTATTTATGCTTTCATAAACTAGCATGTTTGTCTCCTAAATTATTAAGCTTTCCAAGTTTATGCAAGGATCAAATGTGTTGGATTGATAGAAGACCAAGGAACAAACAACAAAACCCTAAGTTCAGCTCTGCACCTAGAGCTAAGCAACATTCGGGTTTGGCTGGATTCAGCCCAACCGGATTAATCGAGGATATGGGTAATTTCGGACATCACACAAACGTAAGCCAGCCCACACTTCACCGGAAGAAGACAACACCTTTGTGTGATAGGAAAGCGCAACACCTTCCAATGAGCACGAGGAATGAGCAAATTCTGAAGAAAAGAGGGAAGTTGTAGATAAAAGGTGAAGAGGTCGGGGGAAGAGAATATTATTTTTTTTATTCTTAAAGACATCATTTGTCCCAAGTTTCGTTTCTCTTTCTTCGATTTGGTCATATTTTTATGAAGGACAATGATATTTTGACAATTTTCTCTTATAATCTGATGTGACTTTTTTTATGTGTTAAAATATCATTTTATTTTTTTAAGTTAAAAAAATATTAATTTGTATAAATTATGATCAATTTGATTATTTTTTGTGACGACATTTAAATTGTTAACCAAAAGTGAACAACGACAATCATGTGTCATTTCGTTATTTTTTTTATTTTTTAAATTTTTTAAAAAATTTTAAAAAATTGTTCACATCCAAGTCAACATTATGACACATGGCAGTGTCATATGTCAAGCAAGTGTCATTACCACATACAAAGTCAGTATTATTGTCACATATTTTATATTTAATTCATACAAATTTTCGTTAATTTTATTCAAACAAATTGAATTGAATTGTCTTTTATTCTAACAAACTAAACTGAATTTAGTGAACCGAACAACGATATGAACCAACTGTTATGAACCATTACTTGATTTGTATGGGATGGTTTATCAGCGAAAATCTGGAATCTTGTCACCAATAAATAATAAATGACTTCGCGCTGCGTCCCCCCAAAAGTATTACGATTAATAATTTGTTAATTATGATCAAGA
>NZ_JAOSIS010000005.1:0-27780 GCF_030586915.1 'Vigna radiata' phytoplasma | reverse complement strand
GTTGACGTATTCCCGATGGTATCTTTGTAATCTTTCCAGATTAATTCCATCGATGGTTTTATTGTCAATTCCAGGTGTACCCGCTCCTTTGTTAGCCGCAATTTTATTAAATGCTGTTAACGTGTTGTAAAAGTTATTCATTCCCTGCTGGAGTTCTCTTTTTAGAGAGTAGCTGTTTGATGAACAATATTGAATTTTATTCAATGTTCGCGAAAGTTTAGTTTCTGGTGAAACCGTTGTTGACATAATATATCAATTCCTTCCCCGATACCATTGAATAAATAGTAAATTACTTTCTTCTTTCGCCCTATAAGAGTAGTTAACTCTCTTCCTGGTAAGCCGATTAACTAAATTATTCCAAATTTAGGTTTACTCTTACGACTACTAAGAAGATGCTTTATCCTTGACCATCCGGGCTTTTATTTCCGGATTAGTAAATTTAATTACTTAGTTTTAGGATTCTCCAAGTTACACTAAATTTCGACCTTGATTCTGTAGGGGAAGTATCCTCGTTAAGAGGCTGATTCCAGGTTTCTTTTTTATTTAATAAACTACTCAATACATACAACTTATACTAGTAGACTCTGGACTGTCCGTTCAAGCAACTTCCAAACAGGTTTTGAGATTACATCAATTTTCCTTCTTAGGCCATCTCAGGCTTCTCCGTAGAATTATTCGGTGGCGGGGTCGTCTTGACTAATTTGCTTTCGTCGCAACCCGCTTTTATGGTCCGCTATAATCCAGTATTCTTTCGTTTACTAAACCGACCATCTCCTTTCAGGGTTTATCGGCCCTGGCTATTGGTTAAATAGCACGAAATTTAGGCCTCTTTGGCGCCCTTGTATCCTCAATAATACTCATATAAAAAATTAATAAACATAAATAAAATTCTTGAGCTTTTAAATAGGGATTTTTTTTATAAATACGTAAAATAAACGGCAAACCTTGAAAAAAAATTTTATAATAACCCGTTAAAGCTTCTCCGCGTGCTCCTGCAATTCCAAATTTTGTAAAGATCTTTTCGCCAGGAGTTTTATTACTAAAATATAAAAAATCTTTACGTAATTCTTTAGTTAATTTGCATGTTTGAAAATGCCAATTAGAAAAAGGAATGTTATGAAATAAACCATACGAAACTACATAATAAATAATTCCGAAAGAAAAAATTAAACCTTTATGAGTATTTATGTTATTGGTAACTTCAAACATGCGTTTTTCTTGTTCTAAACCTAATACTCTTAATTTATTAAAATTTAATGATTTATATGATAAAACTAAATTATAAATATGATAAAAATAAATGCCAAAAGTTTCTTTAGACTTCATAAAAAGATTAAAATTCATATCTTGATGAGATCCGCAACTATTTATAGAAACTAAACCTAACGAAGGGTAACATAAAAGTTCAGTTTCTATAGCAATCAGAGCTAATTTAATTAAATATTCCACAATTTTTTCTAAAAAAGATCATCTATTGATAGATAACATTTATCAATTTATAAAGTAAAATAATGGAAAAAATATACTAGCTACAATTACTGTTAAATCTCCACCAAGACGAGTAGAAATTTGCGCATAAGGAGATAATTCTAAAGAATCAGAAGCTTCCAGAATAGCCAAATTGCCTGCACCACCAATACTATTAGCACAAAGTCCAGCAGCAATTGAAGCTTGAACCGGATAATAACCCATTTTATTACCAATTATAGCAGATGTTAAAGCAGTAGTTAAAACACAAGCAATACAAGTGAACAAAAAAGATAAATTAGAAATCCGATTAATAATCATTAAAATATTAATGTTAATACCAACAACTACTAAAATACAAGATGAAAATGATTGAGTAATAAATTTAGAAGCTTGATTGATATATTGAATATAATTATCCGAAATCAAATCAAAAAACTTAATCAATAAAACCAAAATAACTAAAAAAATAATAGTAGGAGGTATATATTTTTCTAAATTGGTGGACGGCCATAATTTTAATAATAAAGTTCTAAAAATGCTACTTAAAGCGTATAAAGAGAAAATCATCAACAAACCCATTTTCATATTTAAAAAACTTAAATTCGAGTTATTATCTTTTTTTTCATTTTCGAGATGATTAAATTTATTATTACTTAATTTATTTATATTCTTATCCAATTCACCTTCAGGACTACTATATTCCGAATTACCAAAAATTTTTTTAATTAAACCACCGAACATAACACTTAAAATACCACCGATTAACAAAGAAGTGATAATGTGGTTTTTAAAAGCATCTTCAAAACGAACTATTCCTTGCGAAAACACTTTTATCAGAGGAATAATCCCACATGTTAAACCCCCACACGAAATAGGAACAAAAATAAAAAATATAGCATCTAAAAAACTATTACGATGACTACCAGGGACACTATCTATACCACCAATAGGTTTTAAAAAAATGCCTAAAAGTCCTGTTACTAACCCAGAACAGATTAAAGATAAAATAACTAAAAATAAAAATTTAGGACCATTTTTTTTTAAAATAAATTTATCAATACTCAAAAGACTACCGCAAACCAATGAAGCAACAAAAAATTCAGAAAAACCTATATTACTATTTTTATTAAAAAAAGATATCCTTTCGCGAAATGCACTTTGAAATTGCATTAATGATGTTTCGAAATTACGAGGAAAAAAATTATAATTAAATAAAAAAGCTGGTAATAATAAACAAAAAATTGCTCCTCCGCCCATATCTTTTAAAATGGGGATTTTTTTACCTATTACTTTTAATATTTCAGCTAAAATCATAGTAAATAATAAAACTGAAATTAAATTATGCCAAGATGAATTAAATTGTCCTTTGGTAGCGTCATAAGAAATCCAAATATGCATTATAGAAATACTCAATAAAAGCAAAGCAAACTCAATCGAAAAACCTAAAATTTTTAATTTAGGTTTTTTATGTGGATTAAAAGTTGAATCATTAATAGAACTATTTATATTCATATATAAAAGACTACTTCCTATTTTGTTTTTTTATTTAAAATAATCAATATATTGTTGAGATTAAAAATTAATTTTTATTATTTATTTAACGTTTTCAATAAAACATTAACAAAATCTAAAACTGTCCAAGGTGATTGTGAAGTCACAAAATTACCACTTACAACTGTCATTTTGTCAGGACAATATTTTCCTTCTTTAATATAAATCTCATATCCAGGAAAACAAGTAAAAGAATTATTTTTTAATAAATTTAATTTTCCCAAAAATGCAGGAGCTGCGCATATAGCTGCAATAATTTTATTAGAATCTGAAAATATTTTAATTATATTTAATATGTTTTTTAAAGAATCATGTTCATTTTCTATAACATCTTTAACATAAGGTCCGCCTGGTATAATTAAAAAATCATATTTATCATAAATAACATTTTTAGATATATCAACTTTAACCATTAAATTTGATGCAGAAACCACATCTAATGAATTATTAAATGTCAAAGTAGTAACATCAAAACCATTATTTTTTAATAAAGCTCTTGTTGCTAAAGCTTCGCAATCTTCAAAGCCATTTTGTAAAATTAATAATCCTTGCATAAAAATAATTCCCTTTCTCTCAAATATAAAATAATATAAAATTTAATTTTATAAAATTTATTATTTTAAGATATATTACTTACTTTTTCTATAGCTTTAACAATAGCTTTTGTACATTCAGGATTAAAAATAGAAGGTAAAATATTTTCCTCATTTAATTGAGATTCAGGAATAACAGCTGCTAAAGCATAAACAGCAGCTAATTTCATTTCTTCTGTAATTTGAGCAACTTTACTATCTAAAGCTCCGCGAAAAATTCCCGGAAAAACTAATAAATTATTAATTTGATTAGGGAAATCTGAACGACCTGTCGCTATAATACGAGCATTACCTTTCTTAGCTTCTAATGGCATAATTTCTGGTACTGGATTAGCCAAAGCAAATACAATAGCATCTTTATTCATACTAGCAATCATATCAGACGTTAATAAATTAGATTTAGAAACCCCAATAAAAACATCTTTATTTTTGATAATTTCATTTAAATTACCGGTTTCATTATAAAAATTAGTTATTTTAGATAATTTTTGTTGACTTGCATTTAATAATGATAAATCTTTAGAATTAATAGCTCCGTGTTTATCTACTAAAACAATATTTTTAGGTTTTAATAATAATAATAATTTCGCAATAGCTGTGCCTGCTGCTCCTGCTCCTAAAATAACTATTTCAATTTCAGACATCTTTTTATGCACAACTTTTAAAGAATTAATCAATCCAGCAGCAACAGCAATAGCCGTACCATGTTGATCATCATGGAAAACAGGAATCGATAATTTTTGTTTCAACTTTTCTTCAATCTCAAAACACTCAGGAGCTTTAATATCTTCTAAATTAATAGCGCCAAATACAGAAGAAATTTTACTAATGATATTAATTACTTCTTCAGGATCTTCAGAATCTACACAAATAGGATAAGAATCAATATTAGCAAATTTCTTTAATAAAACGGCTTTACCTTCCATTACCGGAATAGAAGCCAAAGCACCAATATTTCCTAAACCTAATACTGCTGTTCCGTTACTAATAACTGCAACATTATTACCTTTAGAAGTATATTTATATACATCTTCAGGATTATCTTTAATTTTTAAACATGGCTCTGCTACTCCCGGAGTATAAACGAGAGCTAATTCTTTTAAATTATTAACTTCTACTTTAGATACCGTAGCTAACTTACCTTTTTTTTGCGCGTGCAATTTTAACGCTAACTCTTGATTATTCATCAATTAATGGCTCCTGTTTATATTTGAATTATTTATAGAATTTATCTATAAAGTTTATTTACCAAATAGAATAAATTTAAACTCAAGATTTAATTATTTAAAAAATTATTATATTAAAAAACAATTTTAATTATTAAATTAATTTTTGAAAATTGACACATTGGTTTTTAGTGCATTAATTTAATTAAAAATCACCAATAATAATAATGTATGATCTTTGACAAAATGTCAACATAAATTTGTTTTTTTCATTAATATTTATTTTTATAATTCAATTATTTTTTCTAATATTTATAAAATAAATAAAACTAATTTATAAAACAGTATTTATCTAGAATTAATAATATCAATAGGTTTCTTAATAGTAATTTTGATAATTTGTATAAAAGTAACTAATATATAAAAAATTAATCCTAAAACAAAAACACATATATAAGTTTTTCCACTTGGCATCAAAAAAGGGACAGAGAAATATGAAATAAACCAACTGTTTGCTTTAAATAAAAATAATTTAATCAAAGTTAAAGCTAAACCTAAATTAATTAAAAAGAATATTGCCATTTCTATTAAAAAAATAGATAAAATATAAATTTTACCAGCTCCAATAGCTCTTAAAACGCCTATATCTTTGTATCTAAGCTTAATAGAATTATTAGTAAAAATAATTATCATAATTGCAGCAAAAATAGATAATGCAATAAACGCTCCAAAAATCCATGGTAAAATCGATTTTTTTATATCTGTTTCAAGAAGATTAAATAAACTTACAAATGGAGTTTTAGATAATGTTAAATTTGGATTTTTTGTTTCAGATAAATCCTTAATATACAAATGATAATAATTATCAACCAAATCATCTATTTCCGTCTTAGATAGACCTTTAGTGCAACCTATTATTTTACAAAACTTAAAAGTTTCATCTTCGTTATAACCTTTTTGTATAATATCCGGAGTTATAATTTCATTCATTACTTTTGTAGGTAATAAAACTATATTTTGATTACCAAAACAATTTTCGACCCAATAATACTGTTCTAAAAACATGCGTTTCATAGTACTAAAAAAACTTGTTTTTTTCTTTAATTTTAATTTATTGTAATCTTGATTAAAATTATTATAACGTTTGATACGAGGTATATACTGATCATCTGTCATTTCGATTACAACAGATTTATCCAAATCCAATAGTTGTGATAATATTTTCGAATTAATAGAAATATTGTTTAACTTTCCTGACCGCTTATAATATTGTAAAAATTCATAAAAATTTCGAGAAATGTAAATTTTATTTTTATCAAAATTTAATGGCTTGTGATAACCGACTGCGTTCCAAAATTTTTCATTTTCTGATGTTTCTATAAAATCAATAACATTGCCAAAAAAAACATCGGAATCATATTCCTGTTTAACATTAGTCAATTCATAACTTATCATAGGTTGCAAATAAACTTTCGGATTTGTTTGCTTCAATAAATTAAATTCATCAAAAGTCATCGTTGACATATTAAAAAATTTTTCAAAATATTGATTAGAAACTAAACCTTTAGAAAAAATAAAATTTTTGGCAGAATGGTTTTGTAAAACTGATTTAATAGCATACGAAGATTTAAAAAAATACATTACCGATATAAAACCTAATAAAGCCAAAAAAGAAGTGGTTAACAAAATATTAAAAAATAATGAAATAGCTTTGGTTTTCATATTATTAAAAGCCATACAAAAAGATAATTTTGAAAAAAACCTAGAACTTATTGTTTTTGAATCAATAAGATTACTATTTGTTAATTCTTTATTTTTTACATCAGAATCCGAAATATCTACAAAAATATTTTTAGATTTCCTTATTTGATCTTTAATAATCTGACCATCTTTTAATTCAATGATACGATCTGCATATTTATGAGCCATTTCTAAATCATGCGAAACCAAAATAATTAATTTTTGTTTAGAGATTTTCGAAAACAACCTTAATATTTGTTCTCCCGTTACACTATCTAAAGCTCCTGTTGGTTCATCAGCTATTAAAAAATCAGGTTCCTTAATCATAGCTCTCGCGATAGCGACTCGTTGTTTTTGCCCTCCTGATAATTCATTAACATTACGTGAACCAAAACCAGCTAAATCTACCTCATTTAGAATATTATTGATTACTTTATCATCAACTTTTTTACCTTGTAATTCTAAAACAATTGATATATTTTGAAATACCGTCAAATCATCGATTAAATTAAAATGTTGAAAAATAAATCCAACTGATTGATTTCTATAATTATTGAAATCGCTTTCATTAAAATTTCGAAAAGATTTATTTTTAAAAATAACATCTCCATCAGAAATTTTCTCCAAACCACCTAATATATTCATCAAAGTAGTTTTACCACTGCCAGATTTTCCTACAATAAAAACTAAACCTTCGGATGATAAAGATATATTAATCCCTTTTAAAGAAAAAATACAATCTTTTTTCAATTTAAAAAATTTATCAATTTTATTACAAACTAACATTATAAAATTATCTTTATCCCTTTGCTAAATAATAAATTAAAATTTCTAAAATAAACATCTTAATTATAATAAAAAATTATTTTTTTAAAGTACAACTAATAAAATGTTCATCAGATACTTGATATAAATCTAAATCTGGTTCTGCATAATTTTTAAAATTACGAAAATCAAAAATTTCATTTTCAGCATTATAAAAATTTTCATTAGATTGAATACTAGAACGATAAATACTAGTTAATAAAAAATCATTTAACAATTTTTTAGTATAAGGATGCATAGGATTGCTAAAAATTTTTTTACAAGGAGCTTTTTCAACAATCATACCTTTATATAAAACAATAATATTTTCAACCAAAGAAGCAACAATACTTAAATCATGTGTAATAAAAATCATAGACATATTATATTTTTTTTGCATATCTTTGATTAAATTCAAAATTTCTTTTTGAGCTATAACATCTATAGCAGTAGTAGGTTCATCTGCAATCAACAGTTTTGGTCGACAAATTAAAGAAATAGCTATAGATACTCTCTGACATAATCCTCCAGATAATTGATATGGATAAGATTCCAAAATTTTATAAGGATCTGAAATTTCTACCTGTTCTAATAATTTTATAGCTTGAATAAGAGCTTGTTTTCCGTATAAACCCTTGCGTAATTTTAAAATTTCAAAAATTTGTGTTTTAATTTTTAATAAAGGATTTAAACTTGACACAGGATCTTGAAAAATAATGCTAATCTCTTGACCACGAATTTTACGCATTTGCTGTTCATCGAAATCAGAAATCAATTCTTGATTAAAAATAATTTTTCCTTGAACAATTTTTTGATTAGTTTGTAAAAGTTTTAAAATTGATAAAGCAATCTGGCTTTTTCCAGAACCAGACTCGCCTATAATAGCTAAAGTTTCTTGTTCTTTAACTTCAAAATTAACTCCTCTCACAGCTTTAATCAAAGAATTTTCAAATTGAAAATAAGTATGTAAATTTTTTACTTGTAACAAACTCATATTTTTTCATCCCTTTTAATATAGGCATAGAATTATTTATATTGCAATAATCGAATTTATATTTCAGATCCATCTAGTACAAATAATCCCTCCTCGAAATTATTAAAATATAATATAAATCAATAAGATATTTTTTTTAATTCACTGAATTATATTTTTATAATGAAACGAATGTACCTTTAGACCATCATGTTAATCCGCGCGTTTATAAATAAAACTATTTATCAAATAAACTGATTATAAAGATATTTTTAACATTTAGTTTCATAATAAGGAATACGAGGAATCGCATTTAATAACTCTTTTGTATAGAAATGCATAGGTTTTTGAAAAATTTCTTTTGTTGGAGCTAATTCTACCAATTGACCTTTATACATTACTCCGATTCTGTCACTAATATATTGAGCTACTCCTAAATCATGAGAGATAAATAAATAAGTAACTTTGTATTTTTTTTTAAAATCATTTAAAAGATCTAAAATTTGTTTTTGAACAGTTACATCTAATGCGGAGACAATTTCATCACAAACCACAAATTTTGGTTTTAAAATTAATGTTTTAGCTATATTAACTCTTTGCCTTTGGCCTCCGCTCAATTCAGCCGGATAACGTTCCATCAATTCAGACGACAAACCACATTTATTCATAATATCTATAATTTGTTGATAATATCTAGGATCTTTATAACCAAAAACCCTTTTATGAATAATTAATCCTTCACCAATAATATCACGAACTTTAAATTTAGGATTTAAAGCGGAAAAAGAATTTTGAAAAATAATTTGTAAATCAGGACGCCAAATTTTCATTTGATTAGGCTTTAAAAGACTTAAATTAATATTTAAATCATCATCAGGAAAATACCAAACATTCCCTTGATTATTTCGTTGCAATTGTAAAATTAATTGACCTAAAGTAGATTTTCCCGAACCTGATTCACCAATAATACTTAAAGTTTCTTGTTTGAAAATAGATAAATTAATATTATCATTAGCTCGGAATATTTTGTTATTAACCATAAAATATTTATTCAAATTTTCAATTTTAAATAAGATTTCGGATTTATTTATATCCATTATACATACCTCTTTCCTTGAAAAAAGATTATTTTATTAAAAAAAAATCAATTATTCAATAAATTCATTAATACCTTCTGCTATAAAATTAAAAGCTAAATTAGTAAAAATGATAAACATCATCGGAAAAAAGAATAATCTCGGATATATATAGATATAAGTTTTATTCAAACTTAATAAAAGTCCCCATTCAGGAATAGAATTATCTAAACCAATCCCAATAAAACCAAAAGAAGACGCCACTAAAATAACACTACTTAAACTTAAAGCTATTCTAATCAATAAAGTTGGTAATAAATGAGGAAAAATATGTTTTCGAATAATATAACTATGATTAGCTCCTAAAGCTAAAGCATTTTTAACAAAATCTTGACGAGTTATTTTAATAGTAGCGTTTTTAATATTTTTAATAAATGTCGGTAAATAACATATAGATAAAACCATAATTAATTGATAAATCCCAGTTTTTAAAAAAAACATAATTAAAAATGCTAAAATAAAATCTGGAAAAACAATTAAATAATCACAAATAAAATTAGTTATAATATCCCAAAATCCCGAAAAATAACCGCCTAAAATTCCTAAAACTACACCTATAATAAAGCTAACAGAAACAGAAATAACTGCTATATATAAAGATGTCACAGTTCCTCTAATCAAATAAGCAAAAACATCATGACCCAAAGAGTCTGTACCTATCCAATGACTTGATCCGGGTTCCAAAAAAGATTTATATGTATAATTCCACATAGAAGCCTTTTGAGGAATAATCATAGGAAGAATAAAAGTTATTCCTAATAAAAAAAATAATAATACTAAACCAACTAATAAAATCTTATTTTTTTTAAATAAAAAATTCAAAAAATAAAATATTTTGTTTCGAATAATAATAAAAAATACCTCCTTTTTTTTAAGGTAAAAATTACTTTTTAGTAAAAGTTGGATCGATGAAATAACATAATAATTCTACTAAAATTCCAATTAAACTAATAACTAAAGATAACATAATGACACAACATTGTAAAACAGGAAGATCTCTTTGATTAAAAGAATCAAACATTAATAAACCTAAACCCTTTAAATTAAAAATACTTTCTAAAATAATAGCGCCACTTAACATAAAATTAAAAATTAAACTAACATGAGTAAAAATAGGCACTAAAGAATTTTTTAATATATGTTTAAACCAAATTCTTTCTTGAGATAACCCTTTTGCCCTAGCAGCTATCACAAAAGGTTGATTCGAAACTGATATTAAAGTAGAACGAGCAATACGAAAAATTGAAAAAACCGCTATCAAACTTAAAGAAGCAATAGGCAAAATCCATGATTTAATTTGATCTAATCCTGAAATAGGCAATAAATTAAAATAAAAGGCCAAAAAATACTGTAACAAAAAACCAATGATAAAACTAGGCATAGAAATAAATAAAATAGATGTAAAAATCAAAATATAATCTATTTTACTTTTGTAATTTCTAGCCGATAAATAACCTAAAAAAATTCCTATTAATGAAGCTATTAAACAACTACAACAAGTAATTGTAAAAGTTATTTTAAAAGATCTTATAAATAAACTTAAAGCTGAAATTTCAGGATATACATATGACTTACCAAAATCCCATTTAAAAATGATATTATAAAAATATCTAAAAAATTGTTCTAAAAAAGATTTATCTAACCCTAATTGAATTCTTAATTGTTCTCTTTGTTGATAAGTACTTTTATAACCTAATAAAGATACAACAGGATCGGAAAAAAATTTCATAGAACCAAAAATTAATATAGTAACAATTAAAAAAATTAATCCGATATAAAGTAATTTTTTGACAAAATATTTGTTCAAAAACATTTAATTAAATTTTCCCCTTTAACCTACCACATAATTTTATTAAAAATTAAAAATTTATATTTAAAAAATTTAGTGAATTTAAATTTTACGTAATTTAGTAATATCAGGATTTCCAAGTATATTAATATTAAAATTAACTACATTTTTACGTATAGCTATTTCAGAATATTTTTGACAATAAAAAGGGATAATAGCGCATTTGTTAAATAAAAATTGATGAAAATCACGAACTTTTTGATCGTAACCAGGTTCACTAGTATTTGATTTTAAATTATTTAAATATTGAAAAATTTCTCCATTATCTGATAACTGATGCCAACTCATAGAACCTCCCTTTTCTTTAGGACCGAAAAAATAATTTAAAACATAATAAGGAGTAATATCTTCGAAATTTTCCGAAATCATTAAAATATCAAATTCACCTTTTTCACCTTTATTAGCTAATTCATTTAATTCTCTAACCTCATGTTTAATTTTGAAACCCTCTCTTTGTAAAAAATCAGTAACACGACTAGCATAACGATAAGATATAGGAGATGTTGCGTTAATACTAAAAAACATTATTTCTTTACCATAACCAGGTTTTTGACTTTTACAAGAATTATCGAAATTAGGTTTTTCTAAATAACCTATCATACGAGGATCTGACACGCTATTAACAACCTGATAACGCTCCGTATCTTCACCTAATTCATTTAAAAATTGTTGTTTTTTTTCTGGATTTAATGCCTCCGCAATACTTCGGCGTTCTCCTAAAGATAATTTTTGACAATTTAAAAATAAATAGGTCATAACAAGAGATTCTGGTTTGATAATTTGCAAATCAGAATGACGAGATAAATCTTTTGATGCAGTTTTATCAAGAGGAACAAAAGATATATCAATATCTCCTTTTTTAAGATGCATATTCATAGTTTGAGTATCAGAAATATAACAAGCTTTTATTTGTTGAATATTGCTTTCAATATAATCATTTTTTTTATAATAATTATTAAAACGTTCTAATTTAATATTGTTATTATCAAATTCTTTTAATTTAAATGGACCTAATCCAATTCGACGATTAGGAACTTTAGAATTTTCTCCTTCGAACATAATAATAGGGACTTTGCTTAAATGATGATAATTTAAAGGATCTTGATCATCAGTAAAAAGAATAAAAAAACAATTTATATCATTATTATCTACTTTAATATCTTGAATAAAACCGGAATGTTCACCACCTTTTTCTTTATTATAAAGAAAATTATTGACAATATCTTGATTAGTTAATAGGTGTTCATTATGGAATTTAATGCCTGGTATTAAATTACATTTATAATATCCGGTAAATTCACCTTGTGTTTGTTTTAAAGGCATAGAAACCAGAAGGCGAGGTTTATAATTTTTTGTATAATAATCATTTTCTTTTGAAGGATATGCTTTTATCAAATATTCATGCAATAAATCCCGAATATGACTATTAATAACTGTATTAGCGCCTTGTCCAAATATACCAAAACCATCTTGTACTGGAGATGTTAAACCTAAAGTTAAAACATTTTTATTTTGTTCATTTAAATCATTATTGTTTTTGTGATAATGTTTTATAAAAGTCCATAACATTATTAAAATAAAAATACTGATTATCAAAGTAATAATTTTTTTATTTTGCACAAACCGAAAATATACTAATAAAAATATACTTAAACTTCCTAATAAAATAGCAATTAAAATCCAAATCATATTATTTCTATAATTTCCCTTATTAATTTACAAAATTTCCAAAAAAATAACAAATTTAATAAAATAATATAATTTTTTTTATTAAATTTTTTTAAACTAAAAAGATATTTATAACTTAAAATTAATATACTTACATAAATTTATGTACAATAATTTTTTAGCCCAAATACCAATATGCTATAAAAAATATAAACCAACTATAACAACCATTTATTTACATAAATTTAATTCTTATTTTTTAGATCATAACTTATATTATCATAATAACTTCACATCTGCACTACAATAGGAATTCCCAATAATTTTAATCCTTCTTCTAAAACTATACAAATACTTTTAATTAATAAAATAAGCCCTTTTTTTAATTCCAATTCAGAAGTTAAAATTTTTTCTTGTTCATAAAAATAATTAGTATATTTTGATAATTTAAATAAATAACGAGCTAATAAACTAGGCATATTATCTTTAATAACCTTTTCCAGGATAACAGGAAAATCATCTAACAGTTTAACAATAATAAAAGAATAATCCTTTTGAAAATAATTAGTTAAAAATGACCAATTTAATTCATCTAAATTAATATTAAACTGTATCTTAGTCATAATTGACTTCAAACGTACTAAGGTATATTGCAAATAAGGTCCTGTATTGCCTTCAAATTGAATCATATTTTCTAAATTAAAATCAATATTTAAATGACGATCATTTTTCAAATCATTAAAAAAAATTGCACCAATAGCGATTTTTTCTGCTATTTTATTTATATTTATTTTAGATAAATTTTTATTTCTTTCTTTAATAATTTGTTCAATCTTATTTTGGGCATGATGAATAATATCTATTAATTTATAATCTTGATGTTTTCGAGTCGAAATTTTAATTTTATTTAAACAAATCAAACCAAAATTAATGTGTCTAATATCGAAATGATATCCCATTTGTTGAATAATTTCAATTAATTGTTGATAATGCAATTTTTGTTCATTGCCTACTACATATAGAATTTTCTGAAAATTAAATTTTTTAGCGCGATATAATAAACAAGCTATATCCCTGGTTAAATAAAGAGTACTACCATTATCTTTTTGTAGTAAAGCCGAAGGAATATCTTTTAAAGGAAAAATATAAGCTTTTTTATCAATAATAATTAATTTTTGTTTATATAACTTTTGAACTAATTGTAAAGCTTTTTGATGATAAAAAGATTCTCCTATATAAAAGTCAAAAGAAATACCTAATAATTTATAAATTTTTTTAAACTCTTTTAAAGAAATACGTCTAAAAAAACGCCATAATTTAAATATATTTTCATCTTTTTCTTCTAATTTTTTAAAAATATTTTTAGCTTCTAAATGAAGATTAGTATCTTGTTTTGCTCGTTGATGAAACAAAATATAAAGTTTTTGTAATTCATCAATAGGATTACTCAAAATTAAATTTTCTTTACCCCATTTTTGATAAGCTAAAATCATTTGACCAAATTGAGTTCCCCAATCTCCTAAATGATTAATACTAATAGTATTAAAACCTAACTTTTGATAAATATTTTTTAAAGCATTACCGATAATAGTTGAACGCAAATGACCAATAGAAAAATTTTTCGCAATATTAGGAGAAGAATAATCCAAAACAACAACCTGATTATTACTAGCCTTTTGGGCGTAATCGAAAGATAATACATAAATGGAACTTAAAATTTTCTGACTAATTAAACCTCTTTGCAATTTAATATTTAAAAAACCTTTATCTAAATTAACTTCAGATATTTCTGGTAAAGTTAATAAAATTTTTTTAAAATCCTGAAATACCTTTGATAAATTATTATTCCATTGATCGCGATAGACAAATAAAGGTAAATAAAAATCCCATAATAAATCTTTATCATAATATTTAACTATAGATTTAATATTAAATTTTACATTTAAAAGATTAGTAATTTGCGTTTGCAATTTTTGCAAATACATAAAAAAAATTCTCCTAATATTTCGAAAAAATAATTGTAAATTTAAAATTGAATTAACATATTTTGAAAAAAATAAAATTATACTTAAAATATCGACTATTAGGATATTTTAAATATAATTAAATCTTAAAGAAAATTATTATAAAAACTTTATAAATTCAGAAAAATCATTAGGCAAAGGAATATCAAATTGTAATTCTTTCCCTATCCAAGGATGCATAAAATATAATTTTTTAGCATGCAAAAGTTGAGAAGAAACTAGATATTTTTTTTTATTATACAAAGGATCTCCTATAATAGGATGTTTTAAATAACTTAAATGTACACGAATTTGATGAGTACGTCCCGTTTCTAATTGGAGTTCCACAAGAGAATAATTATTAAATTTTTTTAAAGTAGTAAAATGTGTTATAGCTGTTTTACCTTGAGATGTTACAGACATTTTCAAAGGGTTAAGATAATCTCTTTTGATAGGTAAATTAATAGTACCCGACTTGTTTAAAAAACCTTCAATTAAGGCGTAATATATTCGTTTAACATTTCTACTTTGTAACATTTTTTGCATTTTATCAACTACTTCTATTGTTTTACCGACTAAAATTAAACCTGTAGTGTCCTTATCTAAACGATGAATAATACCCATACGTTCATTCCAAGGCATTTTATTAAAATCTTTAAGTTGATATAATAAACCATTAACTAAAGTAATGCCTTGAAAACTAGCGGAAGGATGTACTATTAAATTAGCAGGTTTATTAATTACAGCTAAATAATCATCTTCATAAACGATTTCTAAATTTAAATTAACAGGATATAAACAATTATTTTTTTTAATTAATTCTGTTAAATTTAACATTATCACATCTTGATGTTTTAAAATAGCACTTTTTTTGGCTAAATTATTATTTACTAAAACCTTTTGATTAGCAATTAACTTCTGAACTTGACTTTTAGTAAAACCAATTTGACTAGTAACAAAATAATCTAAACGATAACCATTAAAATTTTTCGTAACGATAAACTTTTGTATCATAAAACCTAAATCCAAAAAATAAAATTTCTTTAATTTCTTTATTTATGCGCATAACGAATATCTTAATATATTAAGATAAATCATTATGAATTATTATTTTTTTCTGATAAATCTTTTTTTTCAGATTTTTTTGGATCAGAAATGTTATCAGATGGTTCATTGTTTTTAATAATATCAGAAACATTTGATATATCATTTTGTTCTTCTATAAGCTTAACATCTTTATCATCCGGAAAATCTAAATTTGAGTTTTTCTCTTGATCAAACCAACTTAATTTACCTGTTAAATATATCTCTTTGACATCTTTAGTTACTAAAGTTTCTACTTTTAATAAATAATCAACTAAATTATGAACAAAAATTTTATTATCTAAAAGTGATTTTTTAGCTAATTGATAACATTCTGCAATAATATTTTTAACTTCTAAATCTATCTCTGAAGCTTTAGAATCCGAAAAATTTCGTTCTACTTGATTAAATTGAACTAAACCTACATTACTCATACCATATTCAATTACCATTTTTCTCGCAATATCACTAGCATGATTGAAATCTGCATATGCTCCGTTAGAAATATCATCTAAAAAAATCTCTTCTGCAGCTCTACCGCCTAAAGAAATAGCAATATCAATAATCAATTTTTTTCTTGATTTTAAGTTAGAATTTTCACTATCAGGGGATATAAGATTATATCCGCCTACTGAACCTCTAGGAATAATAGTAATTTTGCGAACTTTTTCGATGTCATCTAAAACAACAGCTAAAACGCCATGCCCTGCTTCATGATATGCAACTAATTTTTTTTCTTTTTTAGATAAAAAATCTTTTTTAACTGTAGAACCAATCAATATGCGATCAATTGCTTCATTAACGTCCTGAGGTTCTATATATAAACTACGACGACGTGCTGCTAATAAAGCGGATTCGTTTAAAACCCCTTCTAATTGGGCTCCGCTAAATCCAATAGTTTGTTCGGCGATTTCACTTAAATTAACATTTGGACTAAAATGTTTGTTTTTAGCATGTAATTCTAAAATGGCTTTACGATCTCTCGCACTAGGTAAATTAATAGTAAAACGACGATCAAATCTACCTGGTCTTAAAAGGGCCGAATCCAACATTTCCGGTTGATTGGTAGCAGCTATAACGATAATTTCTGTATTAGAACCAAAACCATCTAATTCCACTAATAATTGATTTAAAGTATTATCGTGTTCTGAATTATGACTTATAGCACCTCTTTTATGAGCTAAACCTTCTACTTCATCGATAAAAATAATACAAGGAGAATATTGAGCGGCTTTTTGAAATAAATTACGTATACGAGAAGCTCCCACTCCTACATATTTTTCTACAAATTCGGATCCAGAAGTTGCAAAAAAAGCTACCCCTGCCTCTCCTGCTACAGCTTTAGCTAATAAAGTTTTTCCGGTACCAGGAGGTCCTGATAACAAAACTCCTTTAGGAATACGAGCGCCTATATCTTTATATTTTTGTGGATATTTTAGAAAATCAATAATTTCTTGCATTTCAATTTTTTCTTCAGAAAAACCAGCTATATTTTTAAAAGTAATATCACTTTTAAAATCTATTTGTTCTTTTTGTCCAGTATATTTTTCGCCCATTTGTTCAAAAAATTTAGAAGTAGTAGATTTAAACAAAGAATATAATACATAACAACTAATCAATGGTATAATAAAGCCAATAGCATCTACTAAAGGGCCAAAACCTAAATAAGGAGCCTCTGTATAAGGATTATCTAGAATTGTTTGATAAGATGAATCATTTTTAGATTTTGCTAGAATAATATCAATAATTTGGTTATAAATTTTTTCAGATACCGAATGATATATAATCCTGTGTTCTTGTTCAAAAAAAATACTATCAGTATTTTCTGACGTTGTAACTACTAAATCATATAAAGTCGGTATGCTACGAACTATTTTTGGTTTAATTTTTTTAATCTTAATATTATTTTTTGGATTTTCTAAAATATTTAACAATTCCATAACAGGATTAGGTTTTTTGATAACTTGGTCAAATATGTTATTCATAGACAACATTATTCCGAAAAACGTTATAAAACCTACAATATGCCATATAGTAAAATGTTGAAAATGTTTCTTGAAAAAATCTATCATAATTCATTATTCCTTTTTTTATAACATTTTTATATTATATCTCAAGAATATTTTTTAATAATAATTCATTTTAATTATATCTGTTCCCAAATATTCCTGTAAAATTTTAGGTACACTAACACTACCATCTTTATTTTGATAATTTTCTAAAATAGCTGCCATAGTTCTACCTACAGCTAAAGCTGATCCATTTAAAGTATGAACTAATTTTCCTTGATCTTGTAAATGAGCTTTAAATTTAATATTAGCTCTGCGAGCTTGAAAATCTTCTGCATTACTAATAGAAGCTATTTCACAATATTTTTGTTGACTCGGTAACCACACTTCAATATCATAAGTTTTACTCATACTAAAGCCTAAATCACCGGTTGATAACAACATAATCCGATAAGGTAATTTTAATTTATCTAAAATAACAGCAGCATCTTTTAACATTTGTTCTAAAACGATATAAGATGTTTTTGGTTCTACAAATTGAATCAATTCTACCTTATTAAATTGCTTCTGTCTCCAAATTCCTTTAGTATTTTTACCAGAAGATCCAGCTTCTTCTCGAAAACAAGTCGTATAACTAACATATTTAATAGGTAAACTTTTAATATCCAAAATTTCTTGACGATGTAAATTAATAGTAGGTACTTCAGCTGTTGGATTTAAATACCAATTATATTTATCTAAATTTAACTTAAAAACATCTTGAGAAAACTTAGGTAATTGACCAGTAGCAAACATAGATTGTTGGTTCACTATAAAAGGCGGTATCACTTCTGAATATTTGTTAGATACATGAGTATCTATCATAAAATTAATCAATGATCTTTCTAAACGGGCCCCTAATCCTTTCAAAACAACAAACTTACTTCCGACAATTTTAGAAGCTTTCTGAAAATCTAAAATATCTAAATCAACTCCTAACTGAAGATGATCTTTTATAACAAAATCATATTTACGAGGTTCGACAACAGAACGATATACTTCTATATTATCAGATTCATTATAACCAATAGGAACACTTTCGTGATGAATATTAGGTAAAAAATATAAAATATTTGTCATTTGTTCTTCAATTTTTTTTAAATTAATTTGTAATTTTTTTAAATTTTCATCATGATTGATATCATCATTTATAATACTTTTTGAATTAGACTGAATTGATAATTTGTCGATTTTTTGGCGAGAAAACTGATTTTTAAAATATTTTATACGCTCAATTTTTTGCAAAATTTTATTTTTAGATTGGTATAAAAAAATTAATTCATCCAATAAATCTTCATTAACAAATCGATTTTTCAGTTTATTCTTAACTAGTTCTATATTTTTAAGTATAAATTTGATATCTAACACAACCTATAAAAACCTCTTTATAATAATTACTTTTTTAATAAACAAATTTTTTAATAATAATTTAATATCTTCCGAAAATAAAAATATAAGTTAACGTACATTAATATTATTCAAAGTAATAGCAGCATTTCTTTTCTTTCTATTAACGTAATTTCCTACATAAATACCTTTCGACAAACCTTTATCTAATTTTTTACAAACCACACTATAATATAAAGAAGCTTCTTTAAAATCTTTAGCATTTTTTAATTTCTTAAAATAAGTTTTAGTTGATGATTTAAAATCACTATTACGTAATCTACGTTTATTGTTAGTAATGATACGTTTTTTTTGTTGTTTAATATTTGCCATTTACATAAATTCCTTTTTAAATTAAATATTTTTATAATTACTTAAATTACTAAATTTTTTTCAAATTTGAAAAAACGCTCATGCTACATTATATATTAATAGCAGTAATTTTGTGTTGCAATATGTATGTAAAATTATTAAATTTTATCGAAAACTATCCTATTTAACATTTATTAATGATTATTAACATATTTATATCATGAATATTTTGTTATAAAAGATTATTTCTTAACGAAAACAATATGCCAAAGAAAATATAAATTTAAATTTAACAAAAACATATTTAAACGTATACATATCCTATTATAACATCATTAAATATTATTGAATTAAATAAAAAAATTTGTTAGAATGAAATTGGAAAATTTATTAAAATAATAAATTTAATTACTTAAATTTAATTGATTAAATATTAACAATGTCAAGAAATAATATTTATTTTAATAGATAAGGAGATTATAAAAGATAGTATGTCATTAATTAAGGATTTATTATCTATTCCAACAATTTTAGATTTAGATAAAAGATTACCTAAAGCTGATTTATGGGATTGCCACAATTATTATTTACTTATCATGGATTTACCAGGTTTTACCAAAGAACAAGTTAAAATTTCTGTTAACGAAGGACGTTTAACTATTGAAGCGGACAATCGTTGCGAACAAACAAATAATAAACAATCCATAAATAAACATGATTCTGTTAAAGAAAATAATCCGTCTAAAGATTTTTGCTGTTCAACCGAAAATTGTTCTGATTGTGAATTATTATATCAAGAAAGATTTTACGGCAAAATAGAACGTACTTTTAATTACAACTTTATACATTTAACTAGTGTTAAAGATATTGAAGGTAAATTAGAAAACGGATTATTGACACTTAAAATTAATAAAAAAACACAAGTTCAATCAAATAAAGAATTTGTACAATTAAAATAATATAATTTAATTATTAATTAATCTGCTAAAAAGAAAATAAAAAAATTCAAAAAAATTATTTTGAATTTTTTTTATTTTTTTTTATAATTAATTTTTAAATTTCATGAAATTAAATATTAAAAAAATTCTTTTAAAATTTTTTTAGTATACATCAATTCATCTTTATTTTTTAAATCTTGACGTTTATCATATTTCTTTTTACCGCGTGCTAAAGCGATTTCTAATTTAAACAAATTACGTTGATTAAATATTTTAATAGGAATAATAGCTAAATTATGAGTTTTTATTTTATTTTTTATTTGTAAAATTTCTTTTTTTTTAAGTAAAAGTTTCTTTTTTCTATTATCAATATAATCAAAATCGTTACTACAGGAATATTTAGTAATTTTCATATTAATTACAAATAATTCATTATTATCAATACAAACATAAGAATTATCTAAATGAACTTGACCTAAACGAATAGACTTAACCTCATTACCTAAAAGTTGAATACCAGCTGAATACTTTTTATCCAAAAAATAATCATAATTAGCTTTTTTATTAAAAATAACTTTTTGCTTCATAACGGACCTAAAAATAATTGCATCTATTTAAATTAGACTGAAATTAATTTATATTTTGACAAAGCTTTCTCAACAACAGATACCGCTTCTTGAAAATCTTGTATTTGTTGAATTTGAATCACCTTATTTTCTAAATCTTTATAATGCAATAAAAAATGTTCTATTTCTAATAACCAAGATTTAGGTATATCTGATAAATTAATATATTGTCGCAACATCAAATCTTTTACTGGAATAGCGATAATTTTATCATCTTGTTGACCATTATCTAACATACGAATAACCCCTATAGGACGACATTCAACTAAGACCATGGGATCTAAAATTTCTTGAGTTAAAACAAATACATCTAAAGGATCATTATCATCACACAAAGTTAAAGGAATAAAACCATAGTTAGCCGGATAACAAAAAGCAGTGTTCAAATAACGATCTAAAATCAAACAACCAGTTTCTTCGTCTAATTCATATTTTTTTTTACTACCACGAATGATTTCTATAAAAACTAAAAAATTATGACCTGATAATCTCTCAGAACTAATTGCTTTTAAATTATTATTCATTAAATTACCTACCATTTTTTAATTTTAATTAAGGACATAGTTTGATTATTATTTTTGTGTATCTTTTTATATTTTAAAATACAAAAACAATATAAAAACATCCGTTATAAATATATTAATTAACTTAATTTAAGTCAAACGAGCATTAAAAAAAGCTTTTTTTTGTATTTCAAAAGTTTTTTTATATAAAACACTGATATCTAGATGATGAAAAAAAGAATTATAACAATTTTTCGTATCATAATTTGTACGTAAAATTAATAATTTATCAATAAATTTAAATTGTTCAATATTATTTTCATTTTGAAAAATTTCATTAAAAGTTAAATAAAATTCATTCAATTTTTGATCATGTTCTAATTTTAACAAAAAACCTAAAGTTTTATGTTCAGGATTGCATTCAATATTAAGATTCATTTCGTATAAAGGTTTCACTTTTTTGGTATTAATTGAATAATTAACTTCAAAATTGTTTGGAATAAATATACTACTAAAACTTAATAATAAATTAAACAATAAATTACGATCTAATTCATCAATATCTTTTAAGTTATTAATTTGTTCTAATAAATTATTAACAGATATTTTAATCGATTCTTCAGAATCCTTAGATTTAGAAATTTCTAATAAATGTCTTATGTAATTTAATAAATGTTTTTGAAAATCATCTGCATCAAATTTTTCATCCCTTAGATTAATGATTTCATGAATCAGCTCTAAAATACGGATAGATTAATTGCGTTTTATTCAGCGATTTATCTTTGCTGTTTTATTTACAATCAGCCCCCGTCCAAACCGGACAAGCAAGTTTCCAAGCATCCGGCTTTCCATAATTTACTCTCTTTCGAGGACTAATTTCTCCTCACGGTTAATTAGCTATTTATTCCTATTGTTCTTGTTTCTGATATCGTGTATTTGTTGATTGGTTACCTTTCGGTGACAATCTTTACACAATACCTTGGTTCTTTTATTCATGATACTTTGGTGGTGCGCATTGCGGACCGTACCAATGTGATGAATTTGTAGTTGAGTTGTTTTATTGCAATGCTCACAACGTCCCGCTTTTAGGCGGTCAGTCAGATTCGTACGACTCTGGAATATAAATCTATTGATGGCAATGTCCGGATTCCCCTTGTAATTACGCATTCTTTTAATCCTATCCCAAGAATAAGCAACCCATGGTTAAACTTGGGTTTTCCCTTTGTTATGATAGGGAATACTCCAGGTTGTTCCTGTATTAAGTTCCTTTCGAACTCTAGCAATTGACGTTTTTCGTTTCCTTGCTAGTGTCTTCAAACAGCTATATTCAGCTAGATAATTTAAGTGGGTTAAAACCCCGAGATTGTTAGCTAAACAAAAGTATTGGATAATTCCTCTAACAATTGTCTTATAGGTCCGGATTATTTCTAATTCATCCCTATCTGCTAATGTTTCGTCGTGTTTCACCTTTCCTTTTTTTAACCAATTATATTCATATCCATATTCTTCGGCTTTCGCTTGGGGAATTTGGATTTGAACTTGCCCATTTAAGGAATTCTTGGTGGTTTTCCTTTCCCGAGTTTTATTGGTGGGGTTGACTTTTATCATGTAAGATAGAAACCGAGTTCCTTTATTGGCTTTAACAATTTTGGACTTGTCCTTACTAACAGTAAGGTTAAGGTCCTGCTTTAGCCATTGTGTTACTTGGTTTTTGATTCTTTCCGCTCGGTCATATTCTCCCTTGACGCCAATAATAAAATCATCAGCATAACGGATATATTCAACTCTTGGTTCTAGATTTAGGTTGATAAAACTGTCCGACCCCAGTTTATGGTGTTGGTTTTTACGCCATGCCTTCTTGTATTCTGAGTTCATTTTCCAAATTGGTTTTCCTTCTTTAATCAGTCTCTCCATTTTCAAGTCGATGTAATGTAAGTATAAATTTGTCAACAGAGGAGAAATTATTCCTCCTCCTTGAGGAGATCCCGATAAAGATTCGTACTTGATGCCATCCTTCATGAATCCGGCTTTCAGCCATTTGTTAATGGTTACGAGCGTTTTATGCTTTTTGATGAACTGATTTAAGGTTCTCATCAGAATCTCATGATTAATGGTATCAAAGTAGCCTTTTAAGTCAATTTTGACAAGATAATCTATTCCTTTAAATCTTTGTTTGACACGTTTGATAGCATCATGACATGATTTTTTGGTTCTGAAACCAAAACTCCATTCTGAAAAGATATTCTCAAAATAAGGAGTTAAGAGTTGTTCCAGGCATTTTTGCATCAATCTATCCTTGATGGTCGGTATGCCCAAAGGTCGGTTTTTTTATCATCTTTAGGAATGAAGATTCTTTTAACTGGTTTTGAGTGGTAACCGTTATTGACGTATTCCCGGTGGTATCTTTCTAGTCTTTCCAGATTGATTCCATCGATGGTTTTATTGTCGATTCCGGGTGTGCCAGCTCCTTTGTTGGTGGCAATCTTGTTGAACGCCATTAATGTGTTATAAAAGTTATTCATCCCTTGCTGCAGTTCTCTTTTTATAGAGTAGCCATTTGATGAACAATATTGAATCTTATTCAATGTTCGTAAAAGTTTAGTTTCTGGTGAAACAGTTGTTGACATAATTTATCAACTCCCTTCCCGATACCATTGAATAACTAGTAAATTACTTTCTTTTTTCGCCCTATGAGAGTTATTAGCTCTCTTCTTGGTAAGATGATTAACTAAATTATTCCAAATTTAGGTTTACCCTTACGACTACTATAAAGATTCTTTATCCTTGACCATCCGGGCTTTTATTTCCGGATTAGTAAATCTAATTACTTAGTTTTAGGATTCTCCAAGTTACGCTAAATTTCTACCATAATCCTTTAGGTGAAGTACCCTCTTATCAGGAGGTTGATTCCAGGTTTTCATATCTGATAAACTACTCAATACTTCAGTTTTATATTAGCAGACTCTGGACTGTTCGCTTTAGCAACTTCCGAACAGGTTAGGTTATTACCTCAATTTCCTTCTTAGGCCATCTCAGGCTTCTCCATAGGATTGTTCGGTGGCGGTGTCATCTTGACTAATTTGCTTTCGTCGCAACCCGCTTTTATGGTTTGCTATAATCCATCATTCTTTCGTTTGATTGACCAACCATATCCCTTCAGGGTTTATCTGCCCTGGCTATTGGTTAAATAGCGCGAAATTTAGGCCTCTTTGGCGCCCACTGAATAACCTTTGACTTGACAATTACAAAAAGAAATATTAGCAGAAATTATTTTATCTAAATCTTCAGAAGGAAAATAAAAAAAACCTAAATTAGGATTTTTTTTTAATAAACGATAAAAATCTACAGCTACTAAAGAAACTTTTTCATATTTATCATCTATAAATTCTTCTTTAATACCCGATAAATTTAAACACTTAAATAAACAATTTATCTTAGATATATTGGCATCAAAAGCACCAAACAAAATTTGTTTAAAATTAAACCACTCAAAAAAAGAAGCACATGGTACAGTTTTAACATTTTTTAAAGCATAAAACAATCTCATTCGTTTAGAAAAAAAAGAACCTAAATCATGTTTACAACTAAGTAAAAAATACTGATTAGGTAAACACTTATCATGAGACAATAGAGAAATTTCAGCTTCCGATTTATCATTTTTAGTTAATGTGGATATTTCGGTTTCATCTATATTCTTATCAGATGCAAAAGGTTTTAAATTTGGAAAATTTTTAATTTCGGATTTATTCAAAAACGTTGTTAATTCGATAGTTTCTAAAGAATCTAATTCTTTATCCATAGCATTAACAAACAATAAATTAATATTAACAACCAATAATATTAAAAGTACCAATAATACAAATTTAAAAAATAAAAATTTATTATTATTTTTAATTTTAAAAAAAAATATTTTTGAATTCAAATTTATTATTATACTCTCTTCTAACCAACAATAAAATTATTATTATGGCGGCTCCGGGCAGAATCGAACTGCCGACACGAGGCTCTTCAGGCCACTGCTCTACCGACTGAGCTACAGAGCCTTTTAAAAAGATAAAATTGGCGGTCCGAACGGGGATTGAATCGTGATAGAATTACTACATTTCGTTATTTCTAACTATTATAATAAGCCCCACACACCACCGGACAAGCTAGTTTCCCAGCATCCGGCGATTATTTAAGTGATAATTCGGTTTAGCTAAAAATTTATATATTTCGTGAGCTTTTCTCCATCTAGATAGATCAAAACTCTTTATTTCTTTAATATTTATAAATAATCATTATTTTTAGCTTATCTAAAACATTAGAATCAGATAATTTTAAGATTTACAAAATGACTAAACCATCACAAAAATTTCCTCTTTCGCCTTGTACCAAGCTTTCCTTGGTTCCTTGGTGAGTCAGTTTAATCAAGTGTTCCAACTTGATTCTTAAATTTCTCACGACTACTATGATTCTGCTTTCTCCTTGCCCCCAAAGTGCATACCTTGTTTTAATAATTAATTTTATTCAATTATTGAGGTTTAGGAGGATGAAAGTTACTCTTAATATTTACCATTATTGACTTTTAGGTGAGATGACCAAAACTAAATTTATGATTACTGATATCTTCTCCATAAATAGATGATTTGGTAGGATTTCAGATTTTAATTGATAATACTATGAAATACGGATTGATTTTCACAGTTCCCTGAAATAATAGATATATATAGTTTTCTATCAGTTGAGATATCACTCCATTTTATTCTCTTAGCCTCATTTCAGAGGTTATCCATGAGTCATTATTCAGTTTACAAGATTTTCTAGACTAAACTATTTCGTCCGTTCCTTGTTTTTATAATCTACTATAATTATTATTTCTTTCGTTATAATAACCGACTATATACTGCTACTGATTATCATGCAGTAGGTGATTGGTTAAATCACTAAATATAAGGCATCTTTTTCGTCCACCCGCGATCTCCTGCGTGACAGGCAAGCATGTTAACCACTACACCATCGGACCGTATTATTTGGTTGCGGGAGTAGGATTCGAACCTACGACCTTCGGATTATGAGCCCGACGAGCTACCAAACTGCTCTATCCCGCGATCTTTAATCAATTGTGGCGGAGGAAGAGGGATTCGAACCCCCGCGTCTTTGTAGACCTTCCAGTTTTCAAGACTGGCCCCTTCAACCGGACTTGGGTATTCCTCCGTAATATATAAACTGGTGGACCCGGTAGGATTCGAACCTACGACCAACCGGTTATGAGCCGGTGGCTCTGACCAGCTGAGCTACAGGTCCATACACGTATCATTAAATATTAACTTTAATGGTAGCGGTAAAGGGATTTGAACCCATGACCTCACGGGTATGAACCGAGTGCTCTAGCCAACTGAGCTATACCGCCTTTAAAAATATCATTTACAATACATTTTTATAAAATTTTTGGTGGAGCTTAGCGGATTCGAACCGCTGACCTCCTGTGTGCAAAACAGGCGCTCTACCAACTGAGCTAAAACCCCTTTTTTATGGTACCTGAAGCCGGACTTGAACCGGCACGACGTAAAGTCATGGGATTTTAAGTCCCACGTGTCTACCTATTCCACCATTCAGGCCCTTAAAAATATATTTTTATAATTTCAAATAATTAAACAATTACAAAGTGGTGTCCCGTAAAGGATTCGAACCTTTGACACCTTGATTAAAAGTCAAGTGCTCTACCAACTGAGCTAACGGGACATTTCTTTGGTGCCAAAAGCAGGAATCGAACCCGCAACCTACTGATTACAAGTCAGTTGCTCTACCAATTGAGCTATTTTGGCTTAAATAACACTTATAATTACCTAAAAACTTATAATTACCTAAAAATCTTAAAAATTTACTTCTTAAGTTTCCGGTTTTGGTAGAGAATGAGGGGATCGAACCCCCGACCTTCTGCTTGTAAGG
>NZ_JAOSIS010000049.1:0-1465 GCF_030586915.1 'Vigna radiata' phytoplasma | reverse complement strand
AAAAACCTCGTACCTCTCGAGATCATTTATTAGATACTAAATTATTAAAAAGAAGTTATGGTTTTTTAGGTATTGTAGAAGGTATATTAGCATTAATATTTTTTTTACATTATGGTGGTTGGTCTTTGATGCGTCAAAATATTCCTTTTAAAATGATTGCTCAGCAAAAAGAGTTCATTTTCGCTTCTACTATGGCTTTCGGCGCAGTTATTTTTTCTCAAATAGGTAATGTTTTTGCTTGTCGATCTGATAAGTTTTATTTTTGGCAAACTTTTACAAAAAAAAATAGACTTTTATTTGTAGGCATTTTGTGTGAATTAATATTGTTTATTTTAATTTCTCAAAATATAACTATTTTTAATAGTTTTTTTGGAACTACTTTTATTACTTGGCAGCATTATTTATATTTGAGTTTATGTATATTAATTATTTTAATTATGGATACTATTTATAAATTTATAACTAATAATATGCAGTCTAAGTAAGGCTATTAATATCTAAATAAATTTTATAGTTTTTATTATAATTATTTTTTATTTATTATAAATTTATTTATATTTTCGAACTTTTTTAGTTAATAAAAAAATTCAATGGAGTATGATAATAAATGTATAAATTAATTGTAGGATTAGGTAATCCGGGTTTAAATTTTAATTTTACTCCTCATAATGTAGGTTTTATGTTAATTGATTATTTATTGAAAGAATTTCGAAAATATGTTGTAATCGAAGAAAATAGTGATAAATTTAATTTAATTTATCGATGTCGTATTAATAATCAATGGACTTTATTACTTAAACCTCAAACTTATATGAATTTGTCAGGTTTAGCTCTTAAAAAGGTTATAAATAAATATGATGTCAGATTATCAAAAATATTTATAATTCATGATGAAATAAATTTAGATGTAGGTAAGTTCAAAATTAAACAAAATGGTAATGATGGAGGACATAATGGTATTAAAAATATTATAGATGTTTTAAAAACACGAGATTTTTTAAAATTAAAAATCGGTGTAGGTCGTGATCGTAATATCCCTTTATCACAATATGTTTTAAAAAAAATGAATCAAAAAGATATCGATTTGATTCATTTGAATTTTGTGTTATTTAAACGATTAATAGATATTTTTTTGACTACAAATTCTTTAGAATCTTTATTTATGACAATTAGTAATTTTAAGAAAAATAATTAATTGTTTTTGGATATCAAAAAAATAAAGAATAAAATGTCAAATAAATATTGACAATAGAGTTTTTTTCAATTACAATTATTGTGTTACTTTATACTGTGGAATAAAAAAATAGCCCTAAGGTATGTTTTTTGTATATTTTTTTGCATATTAAGTAAAATTATAGTAATTTAAGTTGATCACTACTTCTTTGAAAACTGAAGATGATATTTTATTATTTATTATGATGTTTATATCATAAAAATTTTAAATATTACTATAATTTAAATAAGT
>NZ_JAOSIS010000048.1:0-1488 GCF_030586915.1 'Vigna radiata' phytoplasma | reverse complement strand
TGATGAAATAAATTTTCATTATTATTTTGTTTCATCATTTCTTTCTTAAAGTTATATAATAGTGATATATTCAAATTTCCAAATTTGATAATAATAATCTTATTATTATCAGAAAGGTTATGAAATTAATGAATAAAAAAAACTTTTTACAAAAATATTTTGTTGAAATAATAGTTATTTTATTATTAGGAATAGCAATTATGATTATGATTCATAAAAATCATCATGGAACTAGCCAAGCCCAATCACCTTTATCTTCTTTGAATTCCGAAAAAGAAACATTAGAGTCTGAAGAAAATGAAATTGAAAAACCCTTTTCTAATAGACCGAAACGTTCTGCAGAAGAACAACCCATCCCTAAAATTAAAACAACATCTTCTCGTTTAGAACAAATGAAAAAATATCTTTTTTCCGAACCTATTAATCCTACTTTATTACCAACTGATTTATCAGAACGAGAACAAGAAGAAATCAATAAACTTAAAAAGAGTTGGGAATCAAGTTTAGGTTATTTAAATGAAGAAAAAAGTGTCATTAACGAATACCAAAATAAATGCGATGAATACCAAGCACAATTAAATTCTATTCAACCTCAAATAGAATCTTTAAAACCACAACAACAAAAACTAGAAAAACAACACGACGAAAAAGACCAAGAACTTAATTAAATTAAAAATTAACTTTAGAAAAGCTAACGAAACCCAAATCAAAAAACTCCAAGCTGAAAATTTAGAAATAGTTGGTGAAATCGGCAAAATCGAAGTTCAAATTGGTAAATTAAAAGCAACCCAAAGAAAATACCAAGAAATGTTATCTTATGCTGAAGAATACCGAAAAAAATTAGAAGAACGATATGAAGAAGGTGAAAAACAATATAAAGATTCAATTATTTCTCGATTAAACAAGCTCTACGAAATCACCTCAACTGAGGGATAAATAAAAAAGGAGTTATAAGTTAAAATGATGCAAGTAAAAAAAAAATTACATCTTTTACCATTATTTTTAATGAGTTTTTTAGGTATGTTTTTAATAATCAATAATAATCCCATTATGGCATCAAGCAATGGTCATGCTAATAATAATGGTCATAATATAAATAATAATCAGTCAGATTTGGAAATACAAGCAAATATTTTACTAGATTTGAATTTACAACAAGCTCAATTGGTACAACAAATTTTTCAGGCTAGAGAAAATAATGCTTCTGAAGAATTTATTAATAATTTAATGACACGAAATATGGAATTAAGCCAAAGGATTGCCACTCAACAAAGAATTTTACATAACACTATACCCCAACATTCAAATCGTTCGAATAATTCCAGCCGAAATTAAGTCAATTCAATTTTTAAAGATTCTTTATACGGATAGATTAATTGCGTTTTATTCAGCGATTTATCTTTGCTGTTTTATTTACAATCAGCCCCCGTCCAAACCGGACAAGCAAGTTTCCCAGCATCCGGCTTTCCATAATTTACTCTCTTGCGA
>NZ_JAOSIS010000047.1:0-1919 GCF_030586915.1 'Vigna radiata' phytoplasma | reverse complement strand
ATAAAAATAAAATTAAAATAATAAATTTTTTTTTTTTTTTAATTTTTTAATTTATTAATTTATTTTAAAAATTTTTTTTTATTTTAAAATAATTATTTAATATTTTATTAAAAATTTTTTAAATTTTTAAAAAAAAAATAATTTATTTATAATATAATAAAAAAAAATTATTTTTTTAACAACAAATATAATTTTTAAAAATAAAATTTAATTTTAAAAAAAAAAAAAAAAAAAAAAAAAAAAAAAATATACAATTAATATTAAAATATAAATAGCTAATTTAAATATATTTATACATTCTTCTCAATCGAGGAATATAACAACAATAAAAAGAGTGATAGACAATGTTTTTAGTAAAAAATAAATTAAGTTTCTTAAAATTATTTTTAGTTATTATTTTAAGGTTATTATTAATGATAAATAATAATCAAGTTATGGCGATAAAAAAACAAGAACTGATTTCCGATAATAAAAATATGAATATAAAATTATTAGAATTATCAATACAACAAAAACAATTAGAAGAACAAATATATTATTTTAGAAATCATAAAAAACCTAATTTAAATTTGGCAGATACAAAAGAAATTTTAAAATTAGAACAACAATACATCCAATTAAAAGAAAGAAAAAATGAAATTTACAAAAATATTTCACAAAAAACCAAAAAAGTAACTTTCAATTTAAAACCATTTATAAAAATTATATAAACAAAATAATTAAAATTAAAACCCATAAAAATTCCTCTTAGAATAAGAGGATTTTTTATCCAAATGCATTTTTTTTAAAAATAAAAATTATAAATTTTATATTTAATATATATTCATAATGATAATACGGATAGATTAATTGCGTTTTATTCAGCGATTTATCTTTGCTGTTTTATTTACAATCAGCCCCCGTCCAAACCGGACAAGCAAGTTTCCCAGCATCCGGCTTTCCATAATTCACTCTCTTACGAGAACTAATGTCTCCTCGCGGTTAATTAGCTATTTATTCTTATTGTTCTTGTTTTCTAATATCATGTATTTGTTGATTGGTTATCTTGCGGTGACAATCTTTACACAATACCTTTGTTCTTTTATTCATGATACTTCGGTGGTGCGCATTGCGGACCGTACCAATGTGATGAATTTGAAGTTGGGTTGTTTTGTTGCAACCCTCACAACGTTCCGCTTTTAAACGGTCAGTTAGATGGGTACAACCTTGGAATATAAATCTATTAATGGTAATGTCTGGGTTTCCCTTGTAATTACGCATTTTCTTAATTTTGTTCCAAGAGTAAACCTCCCATGGTTCATATTGGGTTTCCCTTTTGTTAAGATAAGAAATTCCCTAAGTTGAACCAATTTTACATTTCTTTCGAACTTTGGCAATTGACGTTTTCCGTTTCCTTGCTAGTGTTTTCAAACAGCTATATTCAGCTAGATAATTTAGATGGGTTAGAGCACTTAGATTGTTAGCAAAACAAAAGTATCGGATGATTCCTCGGACAATTGTTTGATAAGTTCCGATTATTTCGAACTCGTCTCTATCTGCTAATGTTTCATCGTGTCTCACCTTTCCCTTTTTCAACCAATTATATTCTTCCCCATATTCTTTAGCTTTCGCCCTGGGAATTTGGATTTGGACCTTGCCATTTAAGGAATTCCTGCGGGTTTTCTTTTCACGAGTTTTATTGGTGGGGTAGATCTTTACCATGTAGGATAGAAACCTCGTTCCTTTACTGGCTTTCACGATTTTCGATTTATTCTTGTTGATTATAAGTTTTAAATCCTGCTTTAGCCATTTAGTTACTTGGTCTTTGATTCTTTCGGCTTGGTCATATTCGCCTTTAATGCCAATAATAAAGTCATCAGCATAACGGATATATTCAACTCTTGGTTTTGGATTTAAATTGATAACACTATCAGCCCCCA
>NZ_JAOSIS010000046.1:0-1968 GCF_030586915.1 'Vigna radiata' phytoplasma | reverse complement strand
AGCTTCTTTACAAACATCAGGATGATATTTTTTCGAAAGACGTCGATAAGCTTTTTTAATATCATCCAATTTAGCATCACGTGATAATTCTAAAACTTCATAATAGTCTTTTTTTTGTTTCAAAATATGAGCCAGAATGTAAGTGGCTCCTACCATACCAAACATTAAAACGAATATGTTTCTGGAATTTTATTTTTGCATGTTCATGGTGTAGTGTATCAACCGTAGTTAAATTTATCTCAATCTAACGTTGCTGGTTGAGTATTGCTTCCACATTTATCTCAGTTAATAGATAGTTTAACGTTGTCATGTTCTTTCACAAAAGACAGAAAGAGAGGGGGGGAAAGCGAGTCCAAGTCATGCAGCTCGAAAGAAACAAAGTTCTAATTTTCAACTCACGCCAAAGATTTCTTCTTTCTTATACCATTTACTCTTCCCGGTTCCACCGCTGATTTATGTCACTACCACCATCTTTTAGAAAACAAACCATTATGTACCAAACTTGACACTTCTAGAACCAGTTATTTTGACTCAAATTCAAAATACTGGACCAGCTTTTATGATTCCCGTAAGTGTTTTTTTAAGGTGGGACGGTTGTTATTAGAGAGAACTTTGACTACACTAAGGTTCGAAACTACTTTATTACACCTAACAATCACATGCAAGAACTTATCTGCTTTTTCATAATGGTAATGGGGTTTTGAATTTACCACCATTAATAAAAGACTTGAAAATTAGTTCACTATGTAACCAAGTAGAGTTAACAATAAACTATACTTTGAAATGGCGTATTTTAGAGACTAGAAGAAAAAAAATTTCTTGCGAATGTTACTGTATTATAGTTAATGGGCTCCCTATATTTAGAGAAGTAATATTTTTTTTTTGTTTTATTATTATATTAAATTTATAATTTTAGAATTTATAATTAGTTGGTCATTTAATAAATTATTAAAGAATATATTATGTTTAAAGTATTACTTCTCTGAATAATTATTTTATTCATTTGATTTATTATTAAACTGATTTACCGTAAAAATAAAAATATATTTCAACTCTAACCTTTAATATCTAATAAATTATTATTTTAGTTCGTAAATAGTATTATTAGTTTTTAAAATTTAAAATCTTCATACAAATCTCTAAAATGCTCGAATTCTATATTGAATCGATTTAACCCATGGTATGTATTTCTAAAGATTATTTTTAAAATTATTTGATTTTTAAAATAAATAGATAATTATTTCTTTTAATGTGTGTCCTTATACACATATGTTGTCTATTGTAATATTTATCTATTATAATATAACAACCCTGCAGAAGAGTGATACAAAATATCATGAGACGGACCTTCAAAGATAATGCATCAGAATTAATATACAAAATATGAACTCTTCTTTGATTGTTTTCAGGTTTAGCTGTTGAGTCAGGAAATCATAAGACGGGGCTGGAGGGCCACTGCAAGGTGACAAGATGAAACTGTCACAGCAAAGAATGGTCCATCTTGTAAGGGAAAGAGATTGTAAGAAGATTTGTTGCAGCTGCAGTTGAAGGGATTATATTTTGGCATTTTTTAGCTTAGTTCAAATACTACCAAATATATTCCAGTGATAAACAAGTGAAAGCAGTGATGCATACCTTTAGTCCCTCATTGAAAAGCCATTAAAAAAAAGCAGTCTTAAACGTTGACAATAAAGCAGCATAATAATGTCTCAATGGTTTCAACTTTCAAGTACCACCTAAGATTTACTAATGCAACCCACGTTCTTCTTGATTTTTTCTCTCTTAATAGTAGAAGGTGGAAGGGAGTAAAAGGAAACTCGATATCAATCCTACTTACGCATGTACAAAGGGTTAGGAGAAATGAATGCCGAACAACTTTGGGAAACTACTATGGATCCTGCCACTAGAACATTATTGCAAGTGAAATTAGAAGATGCAGTAGAAGCTGATAGAATTTTTACTATGTTA
>NZ_JAOSIS010000045.1:0-2492 GCF_030586915.1 'Vigna radiata' phytoplasma | reverse complement strand
ATCCGCATTAAAATTATCATTTTCTTGAAAATTTTGAGCATTTATTTCGTGATTTTCTTGTGAAAATGGTTCTTCTATAATCGGTTGATCTTGAAATTGCTCGTCACTTAATACAAAAGCATCATCTCGCTGAATATTAGGATCTGATTTTTGCACCTGTTGTTGACCTGCAGAACGTTGTTTTTGATCTTTTTTACCATCTTTACGAACATTTGAATTTCTGTTATTAGTATTCGTACTTACAACATATTGATCATTATTTTCATTATTTATATTATCATAATTAACAACATTATTGTCATCATTGTCATTATTTATATTATCATAATTAACAACAATAACTCCTATTAAAAAAATACTACTAGTAATGCAAAAAACCATCACAAGGTAAGAAATATTTTCCCATAACTTATTCATGAAAATTCTATATTAATCCTTTTCTGTTTTCGAATAAAAAATAATAAATAAATGATGATAATAACTAAATGTATCTTAATCAATATCAAATACAATCGAGAAATTACTTAAATTATTTTTAAACGAACATAAAACATAAAATAATTAATAAAAAAATAAATAAATTTCATAAATCTTAAAGAATGTAAAAATAAATCTTAAATTAAAAATAAATTTTTCATAAAAAATTAAAATTTATTTAATCAAACAAAAATTAACTAGATATAACCGGAGCGAACAACTAAAATTATTCCAAAATCCCATTTAAAAATATTAAAAATAATAATAAATTTATTTAAAATAAAACCAATACACTGATTACAAATATCTAAATTTTGTCGATTAAATTTTATCATTATATATCTGTGCTTCCTATTTGAATTAAAATATTATAATCAAATAATTCAATTTACAACCAAAGATAATAATTACAAAAATTAAATTTAAATAATAAGATAAAATATTAACTAAAATCAACAAAAATTATATATTAACCAAATATATTGATAATTATAAATTCTAAATCATAATTAACAAACAAAAATCAAATTAAATTAATTTATTAAATAATAAATTTACTCTAGTTCCCAATTGATTAGGTAAAACAATAACATGTTTATCTTTTAATTGAAATTTATCAAAAACTTTATCATTTATAAACTCTTGACGATAATTAGGACCTTTCATAACAATAAAACTACCTTTAACATTTAATAATGGATAAATTAAATTTAAAATAACGTTTAATTTTCCTAAAGCTCTAGTTATAAGATAATCATATCGAAAATTATGTTTTTCTACTTTTTGATGATAAATATAAACATTTTGCAAAGATAATTCTTTAACTAAAAAATTTAAAAAAATAGTTTTTTTATATGAAGATTCAATTAAAAATAAATTTAAATGAGGAAATAAAATTTTTAAAGGGATTCCTGGAAAACCTGCTCCTGTACCTATATCACACAAAGAATTAATTTGATCAAAACGAACTAAAGAAGAAACCAACAAAGAATCATAAAAATGTTTAATATATATTAAATCTGGTTCTAATATTGAAGTTAAATTCATTTTATTATTGAAATGCCGCAAACAAATAGAATATTTATCAAATTGCATCATTTGTAATTGGTTTAATTTGAATTTCTTTTGTAACTCGAATTTATACATGAGAATCACTATACTTTTGCAAATAAATTAATAAAATATTAATATCAACAGGATTAACTCCAGAAATACGTGAAGCTTGAGCTATATTAAAAGGTTTAATTTTAGTTAATTTTTCTTTAGCTTCTTGAGATAGGTTTTTAATAATTTTATAATCAATATTATTAGGTATAACTTTTTCTTCTAAATGAGAATTTTTTTTAACTTCTTTTTCTGATTTTAAAATATAATCTTCATATTTAATTTGAATACCCACTTGTTCTAAAACATCAACAGAATATTGAGATGCAAAAAAATTATTTAAAATATCTTCTTTTAAATCAGATCTTTTTAATAACTGATATAAACTAATACGACGAGAATCAGAATTAATGTTAAATTTATATAAACTATCCGCATCCAAATAAAAATTATGTAACTTTTCTTTTAAATAATTGATTTGCATTTGCTTGTTTTTTAACCAATCAAAAGTTTTATGATCAATCAATCCAAATTTAAAACCATAAGGCATTAACCTTAAATCTGCATTATCATGCCGTAATAATAAACGGAATTCAGCTCTAGAAGTTAATAAACGATATGGTTCATACGTTCCCTTATTAATTAAATCATCAATTAAAACACCAATATAAGCTTCATTTCGTTTTAATATAAAAGGAGATTTATTTTTTAGTTTTAAAGCGGCATTAATTCCTGCAATTAATCCTTGACAAGCAGCTTCTTCATAACCACTAGTACCATTAATTTGACCAGCCAAAAATAAATTTTTAATTTTTTTACTTTCTAAAGTATGAAAAAGTTGATTAGGATTAAAAGCATCATATTCAATAGCATAAGCATATTTAATAATTTTTGCTTTTGAAAAAGCTGGA
>NZ_JAOSIS010000044.1:0-2501 GCF_030586915.1 'Vigna radiata' phytoplasma | reverse complement strand
TCAAAGACCGCAGTAATATTAAAACAACCATCTATCCTAAGAAAAAAAACAAAAAAAGATCAACTAAGAAAGTTGATCTTGAATATAATTAACAGATTTTATTAATTGTAATACTTTTGAGGTGCAGCGCGAAATCCCAGAAATGGTTAGAATTCTAAATAAATGATTATTTTAGTTAATAATTTTATTAATAAAATTGTATAATAGTGATAATTATTTTATTTAATTATCACTATTATTAAGAAAGGTTATTCTAATAATTAATAAATCAAATTTTTTTCAAAAAAATGGTTTTTTATATTCCTTCTTATCGTTTTCGGACTTGTTTTTTGTTATTTCTGGTTTCAAAATCAAAAAGAAAAAACCCTAGTATCTTCACCAGAATCATTATCTTCTGAAGTGCTCCCGAATCTTCCTAGACCAAAACGTTCTGTGAAAAAGCAACCCATCCCTAAAATTAAAACAACTGCGGCTCGTTTAGAACAAATGAAAAAATATCTTTTTTCCGAACCTATTAATCCTACTTTATTACCAACTGATTTATCAGAACGAGAACAAGAAGAAATCGATAAACTTAAAAATAGTTGGGGATTGGATTTAGGTTATTTAAATGAAAAAAAGATGAAATTAACAAATATCAAAATAAATGTGATGAATACCAATCGCAATTAAATTCTATTTCTCCACAAATAATATCTTTTTAACAACAAAAATTAGCATTAGAAAAACAACTAGAAAAAAACGACCAGAAGTTGATAGATTCAAAATTGATAGAAAAGTTAACGAAAATAAAATCGATAAACTCCGAAATGAAATTTTAAAAATAGTTGGTAAAATTGACGAAATCAAAATTCAAATTGGTAAATTAGAAGCAACCCAAAGAAAATATTAAGATATGTTAATTCATGCTGAAAAAGCCAAAAAAGAGTCAGAAGAAACATATGAAATTTTCGAAAAACAATATAAAAATTTAATTTATTCTCAATTAAACGAACTCTACGAAATCACCTCAGCTGAGGGATAAATAAAAAAAGGAGTTATATTATTTATGTTTAAATTAAACAAACAATTATCATTATTTAATATTATTTTATTTATTTTTTTAGGATTTTTATTCGTTGTAAATAATTACAAAGTTATGGCAATGAAAAATGACAAAAATAAATCTTTTTCAGAAGTAAAAGACGAAGAAATATTATTTTCGAATGATTCAGAAGTAAATATTGATAAAATTTATGCCTTACATGAAGTAGGACATGCCATAGTTGCTTATGAATTAGGTCAAAGACATTCTCTTATTGATATTGCAAGGATAAATTTAGACAAACAACAAGAAAACCTTATTGCAGGGACTACTACATTTCAAGCAGATGATGATCATTTTAGTTTGTTGGATCAATTAGCTTTCTATTTTGGAGGTATAGAAGCAGAAAAAACAACTAATGAACCTTTAGAACAAATTAAATATAGATTCCAACACGACGAAAAAGAAATAAAAATAATATTAAAAAAAATTATTCAAAATAAATTATTTTTAGATTTATACTCAAATGCCAATTCTATAGAAGAACAAAAAAATATATTAAAAAATATTGCTCAAAAAATGGCAGAGGAAGTTATAATAAAATATAGAAATTATTTATGTATTATTGCTGAAGAGTTATTACAAAAAAAAGAATGTCAAGTTTTGAATTTAAAAAAATCATAAACACATTAATTAATGATGAACAAGAAATAAATCAAGAAGAAATAAATCAAGAATTCAAGGTTCAAAAAAAATCTAAATCGATTTGTAACTGTATTTTTTTATAAAATATATAAAAAGAAATAAATATTTTTTATAACCCCAAAAAGACCCTTTCGAGGGGTCTTTTTTATTTAACTATCACTTATCAAATAGCCAGACTCTTTAAACAAGAGTCTTTTTTTTATTTCTATTAATAATAAATAAATATCTTTATTAACTAAAAACAGGAGGTCCTTAAAAATGTCAAAAATAACCAAAAATTCCTTTCTTTAAATATTAATTTATAACATTATTCATGATTATTTTTAATTTTATTCCTCTCATCTGCGCTAATACAAATTCTTATTTTCATCGTCAAAATAAATCAGATATCAAATTAGCCGATTACGAGACTATCCGAAAAGAATAGCTATCCTATCAACCCAAAATGAAAAAATATGATTTTTATGTTTTATTCAAAGAAAGTATCCCCGAAATCTTAAAATATTTCAACATTGAAACTTCTACTTATGGTTTGGATAACCCTGCCTACAATCCTTATGCCGAAAATTTCTTCTGCTTGGAACTCAAAAATCCTCATGCAGGATTAATCTGTGCTTTTTTTAAAAGCCAAACAAAACCCTTTTAAGAAGAAATATCCTCGAGATGACTATGAATACACCCTAGAAGACCTTTTAAAATATGAAATTGCGATTGAAGAAGCTTGGGTCTTTTTGGGATGCTTGCGCTGCACCTCAAAAGTATTACAATTAAT
>NZ_JAOSIS010000043.1:0-2554 GCF_030586915.1 'Vigna radiata' phytoplasma | reverse complement strand
ATAACATTAACTTTAAAAATATATTCTATAGCTTTTTTAATTTCTATTTTATTAATATTTTTATCAATCTTGAAAAAATATTTATTATACAAATCCATTTGTTTATTAGTTGCTTCGGTAATTATAGGAGCTTTAATATATTTATAATATTTATTCATTCGCAACTGTTCCTTCCAAATAATTAATCGCTTGACGAGTAATAATTAAATATTTTGCTTGGAAAATTTGATAAACACTAAAATGATTAACACTTTCTAAAATAACTTGAGATATATTATTAGTAGATTTGATTAAATTATCAGTTAATTCTTGTACTACAATTAAAATTTTATAATCCAAATTAACATTTAATTCTGTTAATAATTTTGTAAATTCTTTAGTTTTTGAAGTTTGTAAATCTAAAGAATCTAAAACTATTAAACTGTTATTGCGGAAGTGCCAAGATAAAGCTGAATAAAAAGCCAATTTACGAATCTTAGCATTAATTTTAAAATGATAATCTCTTTTTTTCAAAGCAAAAGTATGACCCCCGCCTCGCCAAATAGGAGAACGAATAGTTCCTTGACGAGATCTACCTGTTCCTTTTTGAGCCCAAGGTTTACGACCGCCCCCTGAAACTTCAGAACGATTTTTAGTTTTATGATTGCCAAGCCTTTTAGCAGCTCTTTGTTGATTAATTACATCATAAATTACTTGTTGATGCAATTTGATTCCAAAAATTTTATCTGATAAAATTATTTCTTCACATGGTTGACCATGTATATTAATAACGTTACACTTAAGCATGAGATATAGCCTCTTTATTAGTTTTTTTAACAGTTGATTTGATCATCACAAAACCTTTATTAGGGCCAGGGATGCTGCCTTTAATCAAAATAACATCTTTATCAGATATTATTGATATAATTTTTAAATTTTGCATAGTCACCTTATGAAAACCCATTTGGCCAGGTAAATGTTTACCTTTTTGATTTCCTTTTATAGGACCATTAGAACCTGGTCTTCGATGAAATCGAGAACCATGACTTTTTGGACCAATAGTTTGATTATATTTTTTAATAACTCCCGAAAAACCTTTACCTTTGCTAATTCCTGTTACATCTACAAAATCTCCGGAATTAAAAATGTTAATATCCACAATTTGTCCCGGAGTTAACTGAGATAATTCATTTAAGGTATTATGATTAAAAACAATTTCACGTACAAAAGATTTAGGGGAAGAATTATATTTACTAAAATGACCTTGAAGCGGTTTTGTCGTATTTTTTTCTTTTTTAGTTCCAAAAGCTAATTGCGTCGCTTGATAACCATCTTTTTCTAGATTTTTTTGTTGCAAAACAACATTATCAGCAACATGAACGATAGTGACAGGAATTACTAAACCTTGATCATGATCAAAGAATTGCGTCATACCTATTTTTCGTCCTAAAATTCCTTTAGACATGTTAAATAATATCTCCTTTTAAAATAGTAATAAAAAATAAAAAAATAATATTAACTAAATTAATACGATATTTTTATTAATAAAAAATTACTAAAAATTATTGTTTAATACTAATATCTACAGATTTTGGAATATTAATACGAGTTAATGCGTCAATAGTTTGAGCATTAGGGTTAATAATCTGAATTAAACGTTTATGAGTAAAACGACCAAATTGTTCTCGACTATCTTTATTAACAAAAGTAGATCGCAAAACAGTAAATATTTCTTTACGAGTAGGCAATGGTATAGGACCTTTTATTTTGGCTCCAGTTGCAATAATACTATCAATAATTTTTTGAACAGTTGGTTTTAACATTTTAAAATCATAAGTTTTTAAACAAATTTGAAAAATTTCTGGTTTTTTTTTCATTACTTGAATTACCTTTCCTATTTTAGGTAAATAAAATATTTACTTTATATTTATATATATAAATTCTTAATTTTTATAAGAAAATAACATATATAAAAAATTTTTTATTAATATAAAAAATAATTTAATTTATTATAATAAATAATCAAATTAAAAAATAAAATATTTTATATTATTCCGAAATTACCTCAAATAATATAAAATATTCACAGAATATACACATTTATCATTATATCATAAAAAAATATATCTATTTATATCAACAAAAAAAATATAATAAAAATATAATTTATAACAAAATATAAAAATTATTTTTATATATTCTTAATAGCAGCTCTAAGTTTAGCTGAACGACTACAAGAATTAAAAGCTTGTTCTTCAGCAGACGGACGAAGAACTTTTTTATTTATTATTCTTAAAGCAGGAATCGGTAAATATTGTTGTTGAATGGGCAAGCGAGATAAAATGGCATCATTAGAACTATTCTTTTTAAAAAAATGTTTTACCAAACGATCTTCTAAAGAATTAAAACTAATAACAACTATAATACCACCTTTTTTTAATAATTTTAAATCGGGATAGATTAACTCGGTTTAGAAAGTGCATTGATAATTTAACTTTCATATTCGCAATTAGCCCCCCACAGAACCGGACAAGCAAGTTTCCAAGCATCCGGCGCCTAATATCTGATTACAGAT
>NZ_JAOSIS010000042.1:0-2571 GCF_030586915.1 'Vigna radiata' phytoplasma | reverse complement strand
ATCTTCTCAGAATGGAGTTTTGGATTTAGAACTAAAAAATCCTGTCATGACGCTATCAAACGTGTCAAACAAAGATTTAAAGGAATTGATTACCTTATCAAAATTGACTTAAAAGGCTACTTTGATAACATCAATCATGAGATTCTGATGAGAACCTTCAATCAGTTCATCAAAAAGCATAAAACGCTCTCAACCATTAACAAATGGTTAAAAGCGGGCTTTATGAAGGAGGACATCAAATATGAATCTTTATCCGGTTCTCCCCAAGGAGGGATTATCTCCCCCTTGTTGGCGAATGTATATTTACATTACATTGACCTGAAAATGGAAGAATTGATTAAAGCAGGAAAACCAATTAGGAAGAGTAACCCAGAATATAATAAAGCATGGCTTAAAAATCAGCATCATAAACTGGGGATTGACAGTGTAATTAATCAAAATCCAAAACCAAGAGTGGAATACATCCGCTATGCTGACGATTTTATCATCGGCATTAAAGGTGAGTATAACCAGGCAGAAATAATCAAAGACCAAGTAACGCAATGGATAAAGCAAGATCTGAACCTTACTGTCAGTAAGGATAAGTCCAAAATTGTTAAAGCCAATAAAGGAACGAGGTTGCTATCCTACATGATAAAAGTTAACCCCACCAATAAAACTCGTCAAGAGAAGGCCACCAAGAATTCCTTAAATGGCAAAGTTCTTGTCCGAATTCCCCAAGCGAAAGCGGAAGAATATGGATATGAATACAATTGGTTTAAAAAGGGAAAGGTGAGACACGACGAAACATTAGCAGATAGAGACGAGTTAGAAATAATCCGGACCTATAAGACAATTGTTAGAGGAATTATCCAATACTTTTGTTTGGCTAACAATTTAGGTGTTTTGACTCACTTAAGTTATCTAGCTGAATACAGCTGTTTGAAAACACTAGCAAGGAAACGGAAAACGTCAATTGCTAAAGTTCGAAAGAAATGTAAAATTGGTTCAACTTGGGGGATTGCTTATATTAACAAAAGGGAAACCCAATACTAACCATGGAATGTTTACACTTGGGACAAAATTAAAAAAATGCGTAATTATAAGGGAAACCCCGGAAATTACCATTAATAGATTTATATTCCAAGGTTGTACTCATCTAATTGACCGTCTAAAAGCGGAACGTTGTGAGGGTTGCAACAAAACAACCCAACTTCAAATTCATCACATTGGTACGGTCCGCAATGCGCACCACCGAAGTATCATGAATAAAAGAACAAAGGTATTGTGTAAAGATTGTCACCGCAAGATAACCAATCAACAAATACATGATATTAGAAAACAAGAACAATAAGAATAAATAGCTAATTAACCGCGAGGAGAAATTAGTTCTCGCAAGAGAGTAAATTATGGAAAGCCGGATGCTTGGAAACTTGCTTGTCCGGTTTGGACGGGGGCTGATTGTAAATAAAACAGCAAGGATAAATCGCTGAATAAAACGCAATTAATCTATCCGTATAATCAAAATAATTTATACGATTCATTATCTTTAGATATGTATCAATATTTAAAAAAATGGTATTGTGATAATTTTATGTGTTCTAATAATCAAGGAAATTTAAAACCTAAAAATCTTGATATGAATAAAGTAATTTTATTTTTTAAAAAAACTTTATTTTAAATTATTTAATAATAAAATTAAAAATATATCGATAATATGATCAAGGGTTTTAAATATGATCTAAATATCATGTGATTTCGCTAATAACTAGTGCGATAAACACTTAAAAAATAAGGATGGTTCTTTAAAAAAGAAATAATTACAGGCAGTTTCTAAAAATTAGTTAAAAATAGATTCAAAGGATAAGTTAAAAATGACCTTAGAAGAATATGAAGATGTAATATAATAACATCTATATCGCTACTTACTGAAAAATCTAGTAGTCTAAATTATATCAATATATTAACTTCTTATTAGATAGTTTATCAATGAAAACCTGGAATCTCACCGTTATCGAAACGATCACTGCCCCTAAACGTGTTAAGGTAGAAATTTAGAGTAAATTGGATAATTCGCAAAGCAAAATTATTAAATTAATCAATCATAAGATAAAAGTTATTATTACTAAGAGTAAAGAACCTTTTAGTAGTTAGATTAGTAAATGATTAATGCGGAATTATTAAAGCTAATCGACCTTTTCGTAGAAAGTCACCGCCTTTACGAACAAAAAGTTTATTAAATTATTAAATTATCAAATAAGAAGTTAATGCAAAATGAACAACTTGAACAATAATCTATTAAGTATTTAAGGACGCCAAAGAGGCCTAAATTTCGTGCTATCTAACCAATAGCCAGGGCCGATAAACCTTGAAAGGAGATGGTCGGTTTAGTAAACGAAAGAATACTGAATTATAGCAGACCATAAAAAGCGGGTTGCGACGAAAGCAAATTAGTCAAGATGACTCCGCCACCTAACAATTCGATGGAGAAGCCTGAGATGGCCTAAGAAGGAAAATTGATGTAATCCTAAAACCTGTTCCGGAAGTTGCTAAAACGGACAGTCCAGAATCTATCAATATTTATATTTTGTA
>NZ_JAOSIS010000041.1:0-2864 GCF_030586915.1 'Vigna radiata' phytoplasma | reverse complement strand
TGTAAAGATTGTCACCGCAAGGTAACCAATCAACAAATACATGATATCAGAAAGAATAAGAACAATAGGAATAAATAGCTAATTAACCGCGAGGAGAAATTAGTTCTCGCAAGAGAGTAAATTATGGAAAGCCGGATGCTGGGAAACTTGCTTGTCCGGTTTGGACGGGGGCTGATTGTAAATAAAACAGCAAAGATAAATCGCTGAATAAAACGCAATTAATCTATCCGTATTATAAAACATTATAATGAACCTTTCGTTCCTGAATCACATGATCAACAAGAAATAGATAATAAATATTTCTATAACGATAATAATCAATTATTTAAAATTACAGATAAAGATGATAAAGTTAAAATTATTTATGAGTATGATAATCAAAATATCTTAAGAAAAAAAATTAAATTTTATTTCAATTATAATGGCGATTGTTATAAAAATGTTTTTATTTATAAATACAATACACAAAATCAAAAAATTTATAAAATATATCAAGAACTTATAAAACCTAACAAAAGTATATTTCGTTTTTTCAAACCAGAAAAACATATTAAATATCCAAATAACATGTATTACGAATATAAATATAACGATAAAAAACAAAAAAAATTAAAAATTTGTTATTTTGGAAATAAAATTAGTAAATTTAAATATCAATATAAAGATTTTTAATTGTATAGTAATTAAATATATTAAATAATTCAATAAATATATAATTCAACAAAAAAACAAATTATAATAATTAAAAATTATAATTTGTTTTTTATTTTTTTGTTATATAAACGATTTAAATTATATTTTTTACAAAAATTTAATAATAAATTTAGATTAATTTTTTCTTTGTAAGTTTGTGTGTAATCAAACGATAATGGAACAGTTTTATCAATAGTTATTAATAAACGATTGAAATGGATTCTATCTTTAAATGATTCTATTTTGGTTCTCAAATTATCAGGAATTTCTTTTAAATTGATCAATAAATTATCTAAATTATTAAATTGATGCAATAATTTAAGAGCAGTTTTAGGGCCTATTCCTGGAATTCCTACAATATTATCAGAATTATCTCCGACCATACTTTTGAAATCAACTATTTGTTCAGGTTTTAACTGATATTTTCTATTTAATAATTCTATATCAAAATTACTAATTGTAGTTACACCTTTTTTTATTAAACGAATTGTAATATAATCGTTAATCAACTGCAAAAAATCTTGATCACTAGAGTAAATATCTGTAGCGATTTGATGAGAACTAGCTTGTTGCGCAATAGTACCAATGATATCGTCAGCTTCATAAATACGGATAGATTATCGGCGTTTTTTTGATAGGATTTGTTTTTTCTATCAAATATTACCAATAGCCCCCGTCCAAACGGCGCGAGCAAGTTTCCAAGCACACCGCTTTCCATAATTTATCCCTGTTCCGAGTTTAACTTCATGTCACCACTGGTTAAATGCTTATTCTTGACCTTTTATTTTTTGCTTATTCTTGACCTTTTATTTTTTCTGATTCTAGCTTGCATGGTTGAGATACCAAGAGCCGTCTAGTTTTATCTTTTCCCTTCGGAATATAAACTCTTTTAACCGTTTTCGGGTTATATTGGTTATGAACATATTTTTGGTGATATTTCTTTAGTTTATTTAAGTCCATATCATCTATTATTCTCCCGTCGATTCCAGATGTTCCTACCCCTTTATTGGCGGCAATCTAATAGAAACGCGAGGTAGGTATTAGCTAAGTTGTTCATTCCCTATTTAAATTCTTGTTTTAATGGGTGTTTTTTTAAGATTGGTCGTGAATTTCATTCATCGTTCGTAGAAGTCTCGATTTTAATAACTTAAAATCATTCATATAGGTTTTACCTATCCCTTCCGCGGTCTCAATGAATAAACAATAAATTACTTTCTTCTTTCGCCCTATAAGAGTTGTTACCTCTCTTCTTGGTAAGACGATTAACTAGATTATTCCACATCTAGGTTTACTCTTACGACTACTAAAAAGATTCTTTATCCTTGACCATCCAGACTTTTATTTCCGGATTAGTAAATTTAATTACTTAGTTTTAGGATTCTCCAAGTTACTCTAAATTTCGACCTTAATTCTGTAGGGGAAGTATCCTCGTTAAGAGGCTGATTCCAGGTTTTCTTTATCTGATAAACTATCTAATACAACAGGTTTATATCAATAGCTTCTGGACTGTCCGTTTAAGCAACTTCCGTAACAGGTCTTATCATTACATCCATTTTCCTTCTTAGGCCATCTCAGGCTTCTCCATGGAATTATTTCGGTGGCGGAATCATCTTGACTAATTTGCTTTCGTCGCAACCCGCTTTTATGGTCTGCTGTAATCTGGCATTCTTTCGTTAGCCTGACCGACCATATCCTTTCAGGGTTTATCAGCCCTGACTATTGGTTAAATAGTACGAAATTTAGGCTTCTTTGGCGCCCCCTGTTTGATAATGATATTTAATTCCAGAAAGTTTTAAATACTCTTGCACTAATACAATTTGATCTAACAACAATTGAGGTATAAGAGGGCGACCTTTTTTATAATCTAAATAAAGTTCTTTCTTTTTAGTTTTACCTTTTGTATCGAAAGCAACTAAAATATGATTTTGACTTTTTTCTAAAATTTTTTCAAACATATTTATAAAAATCATTAAAGCATCGAATTTATTTAAATTATTTTCATTTTCAATATTATCGGGATAGATTAACTCGGTTTAGAAAGTGAATTGATAATTTAACTTTCATATTCGCAATTAGCCCCCCACAGAACCGGACAAGCAAGTTTCCAAGCATCCGGCGCCTAATATCTGATTACAGATATTGAAACTCTTTCGCCATGTAAAGGTTATTAC
>NZ_JAOSIS010000040.1:0-3007 GCF_030586915.1 'Vigna radiata' phytoplasma | reverse complement strand
CAACCCGCTTTTATGGTCTGCTATAATTCAGTATTCTTTCGTTTACTAAACCGACCATCTCCTTTCAGGGTTTATCGGCCCCTGGCTATTGGTTAAATAGCACGAAATTTAGGCCTCTTTGGCGCCCAGATAAATAATATAATTTTGACATATTTTTTTAAAAAATCCTTTTATTTTAAAATTAAAATTAATTTATAATTTTACAATTTATATTCTATAATATTTTAAAAAAAATTATATTAAAAAATAAAAATTATTAAAATATTATTTTATTCAAATAAATCCTTAGATTTCCGATGATGAAGCCAAAAAAATTATTGTCAATTTAATTATCTGTTATTTCAGTAAAGACAAGGTAAATTAAAAATTAAATTAGTCATTCATTTTTATTTTTTATCTAAATATCAAACGATAAGAAAAGAAAAAATTAAAAAAAACTCCCCACTTATATAAAAAAGAAGATTGTAATTTTAAAATAAAAATGTTATACTTCTAATATTCAAAATGGTTTTAAAAAGGAGTTAATTATGGTAAATCCGGAAAATAAAATCAATGTTTTCGATGTTGCTCAGTTTTTTGTAAATAAAGATAAAACAATAAATAAAACCAAAATTCAAAAATTACTTTATTATGCACAAGGTTATTATTTGGCCAGATATAATAAGGTTTTATTTCAGGATGCCATCGAAGCGTGGCCGTATGGTCCTATTATTTCTTCTGTTTATGCGGAAACTTTAAAACAAGAATTTCAAAAACAATATTATTTTGATTTTAGTTCGCAAATGACAAATTCCCCTTTTACCGAAGAACAAAAAGCAATTTTAGAACAAGTTTTTGATGATTTTGGTAATCTGAGTGATAAGCAACTTAGTAAAAAGACTTATAACGAATTCCCATGGAAAACAACTTATGATCCTCATAAATTATATTCGAAATGTATCATTAAACCATCTATTTTATCCCGTTTTTTTAAAATTAAGAAAGATTAGTCTAAAAAATTTATGTCGATAAAAAGAGAAAAATATTTTGAAATAATTCAATTGTTAGACCAAATTATGACAAATTTTGAAAGTAATGGGCATTTTTTAAAAGTTTTTTACGAAACTAAATTTTCTGAAGATTTTATTAATTCTTATATTGCAGATCATTTTAAAAACATAGGCAAAAAAACTGATAGAGAGTCAATAAAAGGTCATGGTAAAGTCGATGTTTTGGTTGATTATGATTATATTATCGAAACTAAAAATTATTATAATCAAGAGGATTTAGAATTTGTTTATAAACAAGTATTACATAGAATTCATCATCGTTTTCTTTATGCTTCAATTGTTTTATTAGTAAATGGATTTCAAAAAAATAAATTTAAAGAAATTTTAGAAGATATTAATAAATGGATTAATTTAAAAAATGGTAAAAAACAAAACCAAAAAACAAAATTTAATGATAATTTTTTGATTGTTAAAATACCAAACCCTGATACTGGTTATGATATTTTGCTTAACATTGCTTGTTATCATTTAGAATTTAACATCAACCATGCCAAAAAAAATTATGAAATTAATGATAAACACCGTAAAGAAATTCACAATCAAAGTCGTGAATTTATTCAATCACTTAGTCAAATAAATAGCTTTAATTTTAAAGACAAAGAAGAAATAGCAGCATATGTGAACAATTTAACAAAAGAATTTTTGAAGATTATGTCTTCTTGTTATGAATATAATGAATATTATTTAAGACCTAAAAAAAATAATAATTAACACTTTTTTAGAGCATTTTTTTGTTTTAATAATTAAAAAATAAAATTTTTATTTTTATTGTATGATTGATGATATTTGATTAATTTAATTTTAAAAGTGTTAAAATTTTCATCATAGTTAAAGTTTTGTTATTTTTATTGATTTTTTAGACGAATCACAAAAATCCATAAAATATATCATTTTTTTAATAAAAAATAATGTTTTATTTTTTTATTTAGTTTAAATTGAGATTTAATTTTTTTAGATTTTTGTTTATTTTATTTAATTAAAAGCTAATGGATTATAAATGTAATAAAAAATTAATTCGCACTGCTTCCCATTCGTTACACAACCAAACGAAGAGGTTACAGTGATAACATTGAATAAAAAATAAAGAAAAGAATTAATAATAAAGACCAATTTTAAAGTTGGTCTTTTTTTTGTTTTTTAAAAAAAGATTATAATATAAATATACATTGTTGAATTATTCTTGTTTTTTAATAAATAAAAAAAGGGGTAAAATAATGAATTTAAAAATTTTTTCAATATCCATTATGTTTTTTGTAACTTTAATTTTTTCTAAATCTTATGACGTTTATGGCTGTGATGAAAAAAATTTATTGAAAACATCAGAAATCAATTTATATAATCAAAATCCGGAAAAAAATATATATCAAAAAACTTCAGAAGATCAGAAGGATTATGTTTATTTTTATTTTAAAGAAAAAGTTTTAGATGTAGCTGATGAAAAATTAAAATTTGCAGCGCAAGAAAATTATATTCCTATTTTTTTTGATAAATCTAAAACTGATGAAGAAATTGTAAAATTTTTGAGAGAAATCAGTGAAGATACTCCTGTTAGAATTATGAATGAAACTTATGAAAATAGGAATCTAAATATTTTAGAATTTTTTATAAATTTTAAAATTGATAATTATTTTGAAGATTTTAAAAAAACCATTTTAGACGTTTTCGATGATAAAATGATAATTTCCTTTAGAAAAAATTTTATTTCAAGAATTATTTTTAGCGAATCAATGACTGATGAACAAATTATGGAATTTTTGAGAAGTACAAAAGGTATAAATTTTTTTTTATTTTTAATCGTTGGCGAGATATTAGAAGTTTACAGAAATCAAAAGGGCGCCAAAGAGGCCTAAATTTCGTGCTATTTAACCAATAGCCAGGGGCCGATAAACCCTGAAAGGAGATGGTCGGTTTAGTAAACGAAAGAATACTGAATTATAGCAGACCATAAAAGCGGGTTG